>CAUJGC010000477.1 GCA_963169075.1 Myxococcota bacterium | reverse complement strand
GGCGGCGCCTGGAGGGCGTCGCGGGCGGCCTGGAGCATGGTGAGTTCTTGCTGGTGGGTGTGGAGTTCGTGCTCGACGAGGCGGAGCTCGCGAGAGGCGGCGGCGAGCTGGCGGCCGGGGTGGAGGTGCTGGGCGGCGCGCTGGAGGCGGAGCTGGGCGTCCGCCATGCAGGACTCGACCTGTTGGGCGCGGAGATCGGCCTCGCCGCCGGGCGGGAAGACGCTGCGCATGGCGCGGGCGAGGTGGAGGGCGCGCTCGACCTGGGGCGCGGCGGCGGTGAGGCGGAGCTGGGCGTCCTGGAGGGCGCGGGCCTCGGCCTCGGGCCAGGCGCCGCGGAGGAGATCGAGGAGATCGCGGGACGGCGAGGCGAGGCCGTAGGCTTCGGCGCCTCGCCAGCGGCTGGAGACGAGGCCGACGACGTCGTTGTCGGGGTTGAAGACGGGTGATCCGCTGTTGCCGGGCTGGATGCGGGCCTCGACCTCGATCATGGGGGTGACGCGGTCGAGGGGGACCAGGGGGTTGTCGCGGATGGAGGAGACGGTGCCGGAGGAGCGGCGGATCTGGAGGCCGACCAGCTCGGCGTCGGGGAAGCCGTAGATGGCGATGGGCGCGCCCAGGGGGAGCGGCGCGGTGGTGAGGCGGGCGGCGCGGAGGTGATCGGGGAGGGGGAGGTCGATCTTCAGGAGGGCGATGTCCCGGCCTGGATCGGCGGCGATGACCCAGGCCGGGACGAAGCGATCGGCGTCGGGGGTGGCGCCTGGGATGCGCAGCTCGATCAGCTCGTTGTCGGTGAAGACGTGGGCGGCGGTGGCGATCACCCCATCTTCGCGGACGAGGAAGCCCGTGCCGACGGGGCGGCGAGCCTGGGGGGTGTCGAGGGAGGCGGCGTAGACGTGGACGACGCTTGAGGCGGGATCGAGCGGCGAGGACGCTGCGTTGAGGGTCGCGCAGGCGCCCAGCGGCGCCAAGGCGAGGAGGAGCAGGAGGCGGAGGCCGCGCATCACTCCATCATCTGGGAGAGCCCGAGGAGGCGCTGGGCGGCCTCCGCCGGGGTGAGGCGGGCCTCCAGGACGGCCTCGACGGCGGGGAGGATGTGGGCCTCGACGTGCGCGCCCTCGGCCAGGCGGGTGAGGGCAGCGGCGGCGGCGAAGAGCTCGACGGCGTCCGGGCCGAGGTCGCGCTGGATCGCCTCGGGGGTCTGGCCTTCGGCCAGGGCGCGCCCGATCAGGAGATCAGCGCCCGGCGGATCGGAGGCCTGGGCGATCACGTAGCCCAGGCCCGCGAGCCCGGTGAAGGAGGCCGGGCGAGCGCCGAGGGCTGCGCCGAGGCGCGCCATCTCGGCGCCCGCCCGGGTGATCAGCGTCCCGCGGACGCTGGGACCCAGCCCGAGGGCGTCCAGCAGCCCGACCGCCACCGAGACGAGGCGGGCCGCAGCCGCAGCGATCTCAACCCCGGCGATGTCGGCGTTGCCGTAGACCCGGAAGCTCGCCCCGCCGAGGGTGCGCTGCACGTCGCGGATCACGTCGGGGAAGGCGCTGCCGACGACGCAGGCCCCAGGCAGCCCGGCGGCGTGGAGCGAGGGGTGGAGCGGCCCGACCAGCGCGGCGGTCTGGCGCACCGGCGTCTCGGCGCGGATCAGCTCGGAGGCCCGCAGGAGGGTGGAGCCCTCCAGGCCCCGGAGGGTGTGGACGAGGCGGTGGTAGCCGCGCAGGTGCGGCGCCAGCTCCCGCAGATCACCGCGGAGCATCCAGGCCGGGTTCGCCAGGTAGATCAGGCGCGCCTCCCCGAGCGCCGCGGCCTCGCTGAGGAGGCGGCACGTCGCGCCGCCGACAGCGGCGTGCTCCGCAGGCGGCGCCGCCCCGAGCCACCGCGCTACCGGGTGCTGGTTGGCCTGAAGGAGCCGCGTGATCAGCTCCGCCCAGGAGCCCGCGCCGACGACACCGATCTCTTCCCGCTGCTGCATGATCGATCTCCTCGCGTCAGCCCAGCTCGGGCAGCTTGAGGGCGTTGAGCCGGTTGCTGTAATAGCAGAGCACGTTCAGGTTCTGGAGCCGCACCCCCTGCCCTGTCGCCAGCGCCGCCGGGGAGGAGTGGTACATCGCCAGCATCCGCAGCGCCGCCTCGATCAGCTCCGGGGCGCTCTGGCGAGCCAGCGTCGCCTCCAGGTGGACCTCGCCTTGGGCCGCCATCTGGCGCAGGTGCTCCAGGAGCGCCCCGGCGTCGGCGTTCACCTCATCCCAGGGCACGTGGAGATCCTGGGCGAAGCGCAGGACCCGGACCAGCTCCAGCGAAGGGAAGGCGCGCCGCGCCGCCCGCATCAGCACGTGGGCCAGAAAGTGCGTCGGCATCACCACCGTCTCCCGCACGAACGCCCCCACCAGCGCCTCCCCAGCCTGCCGGGTGTACTCGCGATCCCGCGCGCCGGAGGGCTGGACCACGCCTCGGGCGACCTCCAGATACTCCCGGGTCTGCACCGCCCTCCCCTGCCCGTCCCGCGCGGTGCCGTCTGCGTCGATCGCGTTGCCCAGCAGATCCAGCGGCGCGCCGAAGCGGATCACCGCGCTCGTCTCCATCGCCGCCAGCTTGAGCGCGAAGCGCAGCACCTCCGCCGGGGAGTCGAAGGGATCGTCAGGGATCAGGTAGTACTCGCGCCCCACCGAGCGGAGGTAGTCGCTGATCAACCCCTCCGCCTCCAGGCAGAGGCCGAAGTTGATCGTGACCGGTATAATATAGACAGGACGCTCCTGCCCCCGCGCGCAGGAGTTCATATAAGCCGAGAGCCCCGTCCCCAGCAGCCCAAGCTTGAGGTGCGTCTCCACCTCGCCGGAGCGCGAGCGCGTCCCCCCTGGGAAGAAGAGCGAGTGGAAGCCGCGCTCCAGCAGGACCTCCGAGTAGCTCTTGAGGCAGTCCTTGTAGAGGTTGTGCCGGATGCGCCGATCGACCCGATACGCCCCCAGGTTCTCCATGAAGTAGCTCAGGAGGGGGTTGGTGAAGAGGTTCTTGCCCGCGCCGTAGGTGACCGGCGGCAGCCCCGCCTCATGCAGCGCCCAGCCTACGACGATGCTGTCCATGTTGGAGACGTGGGTCGGCGCGACGATGAACGTCCCGCGCTGCGCCAGCTTGCGCAGCGTCTCCAGATCCCCCTCGATCCGGACGCGCTCCCGGAGGCGGCGAAAGCGCCGCTCCAGCTGCGCCCGCTGCCCCGCCTGCGCGTTGAAGAGGAGCGAGAGCCCCACCGGCAGGACCTGGTTGGCGAAGGTGTAGACCCGCGGCTCGAAGTGCCCCGCCAGATCCGTCAGGTAGGCGAAGATCAGATCCTTCAGGAGCCGCTGCTTCTCCCCCTCTCCGGCCTGCCCCACCCGGCGCGCCATGCGCTGCCAGTACCCCAGCGACCCCACCTCGCCTTGCCCGTAGGCCGCGCCATACATGACCAGGCGCTCGATCGCGTGGAACGCCGCCTCGTTGAGCACATACACCAGCCCAGGCTGGCCTGGGCGCGCGCTCTGCGCGATCCGCGCCTGAAGCACCCGCTGCGCCGAGTCCTTGATGATCTCGGAGCGCTCCTGGTTGAAGTCAAAGAGTCGAGGACGATGCGCGGACGCCATAAAGGGGCCTCCTGGTGAGAGGGAGGGCTGCTCGTGACCGCAGAGTCTACGCTGTGCGCCGAGCCAGCGCAACCCCCCCGGGGCCGTAACGCCCAGGCTTTGCCTGGGCGAACGGCCCCGGTCCCCCCCGTGACGGGGGGACACCGACGGGTGGGGTGGGGGCATCGACGGGTGGGGTGGGGGCATCG
>CAUJGC010000476.1 GCA_963169075.1 Myxococcota bacterium | reverse complement strand
CGTCCTGCTGCGCTCCGCTTCACAGGACGAACGCAGCCGGTCCCCCCCGTGACGGGGGGACACCGACGGGTCGCTGGGGCGAGCGGTGGCGAGCGAGCGCAGCGAGCGAGGATCATGTCGGTGTCCCCCCGTCACGGGGGGGACCGGCTGCGTTCGTCCTGTGAAGCGAAGCGCAGCAGGACGTTACGCAGCCGGGGGGGTTGCCGTCACGGGGGGGGGCCGTCGCGGAGAGCGCTGAGGAGAGGATCGGGCCAGATAAAAAGAAGCCCCGAGGTTCTACCCAAAACCCCGGGGCATTTTTGCTGCCATTTGCGTCGCCCAACGACATTTAAACGCTTCGATCAGCTTGAAGGACCCGCGTCCTACCGATTGGACCACCGCCGCATGAAGGAAGCGGCGGGCTAGACTCGAACTAACAATCTCGGGTTGAGGTTGCCGAAGCGCGCTTGATTTGGGCTGGACAGCGAATGCTCATGCTGGAGCGAGAGCTTGAGCTTGAGGTGGTCACGACGGCGCCTCTACCAGCTGGGCTACCGGGTCCCAGAAGATGACCCGGGTGGGACTCGAACACCACGCCCTCCGCCAGACCGGCTTACACAGAGTCTAAGCCTGAGTTTTGTGCCCCGCCGGTCTGTGGCGGGACACATGCTCCAATTCCAGAGTCTAGCCCTGCTCGGGGGCAAAAATCCAGCGCAAAACCTTCGCGCCGACCTTCACATCCTCGATCTCGTGGCTGTTGGCGTCCTCGCGGGCGTACTTGACGGCGTCGGAGAGCTTCTCGATGCGCTCCATGAGGCGCTTGACCCGCTGGGCGGGCAGCGCGCCCGAGTACTTGATGCTCCGCCAGTAGCCCACCACGACGTCCTCGTGCCAGACCTCGGTCTGGGCGGGGTGCTCCTCGGTGGCCTCGTACTTGACCAGGACGCGGGGGAGCTTCTTGGTGCGGTGGGTGTCCACGGGCTCGGTGGCGTAGCACGCCTGGTTCTCGTCCCAGTGCCAGACCTCCGAGGGGTCCAGCACCGGCAGCTTCTCCACAAAGGTCTTCAGGTCCGAGAGCTGCTTCTCCAAAAAGAGCAGGTAGGTCACCGGGACCCCCTCCATCAGCGTCTCGCCGTCCACCACGATGTCGGCCTTGGCCTCCAGGTTGCCCCAGTCCTTGGTCGCCACCACGTCGAAGAGGCGCGTCAGCTCCTCCTGCGTCTCCTTGATCGCGTCCACCGCGCGGAGCTGCACGCGGGTCTGCTCCGCAGGCAGGACGTCGCCATCGTCGTCCTTGGGCTTGTAGGTCCGGGAGATCCCGGCCAGCAGCGCCGCCTTCTGGAGCTGCTGGTGCAGCTTGGTGAAATTCTTGTAGGCCGACGACTTCACCGCCTTCTCGACGGCGACGATCTTGCTCAGGGCTACCTTCTTGGACACAGCACGCCTCCTTGTCTCATCGCTTCACGTCCGAGCGGCGAGAGGGATAAGCACGATGCGGCCCATGTCAAGGCGCAGCCGAGGGGGTCAGCCACGCGTCGACGGCGGCGGCGCACTGGCGCCCCTCCGCGATGGCCCAGACGACGAGGGACTGGCCGCGGCGGGCGTCCCCGGCGGCGAAGACGCCGGGGAGGTTGGTCTGCCAGCGCGAGGCGTCGGCCTGGACGTTGCCGCGCGGGTCGCGGGCGACGCCGAAGGCCTCCAGGAGCGGCTGGCGCGGGTGGAGGTAGCCCATCGCCAGGAGGACGAGATCGGCCTCGACGCGCTGCTCGGTGCCGGGGATCGGGGTGGGGCGGCCGTCGGGGCCCGGCTGGACCTGGGCGATGTGGAGGGCGGTGACGTGGCCGTCGCGGCCCTCGAAGCGGGTGGTGAGGGCGCTGAAGGCGCGCTCGCCGCCCTCCTCGTGGGAGGAGGAGGCGCGGAAGACGTGGGGCCAGCGGGGCCAGACCTCCTGGGGGTCCAGGTCGTCGGGGGGGCGGGTCATCAGCTCCAGGTTGAGGACGTGGGCGGCGCCCTGGCGGTGGGCGGTGCCGATGCAGTCCGAGCCGGTGTCGCCGCCCCCCAGCACCACCACGCGCTTGCCGGCGGCGTCGAGGGTGGGGTCGTCGGGGAGGTCGTCCCCGGCGCAGCGGCGGTTCTGGCGGGTCAGGTAGTCCATGGCGAAGCGGACGCCCTGGAGGTCGCGGCCCGGGATGGGGAGATCGCGGGGGGCCTCGGCGCCGCAGGCCAGGACCACGGCGTCGAAGCGGGCGCGGAGGTCGTCGGGGGAGACGTCGCGGCCGACCTCGACCTGGAGGTGGAAGCGGACCCCCTCGGCCTGGAGCTGCGCCAGGCGGCGGTCGAGGACGCCCTTCTCCAGCTTGAAGTCGGGGATGCCGTAGCGGAGGAGGCCGCCGGGGCGGTCCTCGCGCTCGAAGACCTCGACGGCGTGGCCCGCGCGGGCGAGCTGCTGGGCGCAGGCCAGCCCCGCCGGGCCGGAGCCGATGATGGCGACGCGCCGCCCGGTGGGGCGCGGGGCGGGGCGCGGGTGGACGCGCCCCTCGTCGAAGGCCCGCTGGATGATGGCGTACTCGATGGACTTGATGGTCACCGGCGCGTGCTGGAGGCTGAGGACGCAGGCGGCCTCGCAGGGCGCCGGGCAGACGAGCCCGGTGACCTCGGGGAAGTTGTTGGTGGCGTGGAGGCGGTCGAGGGCCTCCTCGAAGCGGTCGCGCCAGACCAGATCGTTCCAGTCGGGGATGACGTTGCCCAGGGGGCAGCCGCGGTTGCAGAAGGGGACGCCGCAGTCCATGCAGCGCCCGGCCTGCTTCTTGAGGGCCGCCGGGTCGGGGTCGATGTAGACGTGTCGGAAGTCCTGCACGCGCTCATCGACGGGGCGCGCCTGGGGCTTGAGGCGCGAGAACTCCATGAATCCTGTAGGCTTACCCATGTGTCTCTCCTCAGGCGACGCGGGCCTGCTGGCGCTGGAGCCAGCGCTTGTACTCGTGGGGGATGACGCGCGTGAAGGCCGCGCGGGCCTCGTCCCAGCGGGCGATCAGGTCGGCGGCGCGGGGGCTCTGGGTGAGGTTGTGGTGGCGGGTGATGAGGGCCAGGATCTCCTCGGCCTCCTCGCCTTCCAGGGGCTCCAGGCCGACCATGGCGGTGTTGCAGCGCCGGGGGAGGCGCTGGTCGGGGTCGTAGACGTAGGCGATGCCGCCGCTCATGCCTGCGGCGAAGTTGCGCCCGGTGGAGCCGAGGATCACGACCCGTCCGCCCGTCATGTACTCGCAGCCGTGGTCCCCGACCCCCTCGACGACGGCGGTGGCGCCGCTGTTGCGGACGGCGAAGCGCTCGCCCGCCCGCCCGCAGAAGAAGGCCTCGCCCCAGGTCGCCCCGTAGAGGGCCACGTTGCCGGTGATGACGTTCTCGTGGGGGACGTAGGTGTTGAGCCGGTCCGGGCGGACGATGATGCGGGCGCCGCTGAGGCCCTTGCCTGCGTAGTCGTTGGTGGCCCCCTCCAGGCGGAAGGTGAGGCCGCGCGGCGCGAAGGCCGCGAAGCTCTGCCCCGCGCTCCCGCGCAGGTCCAGCGTCAGGGTGCCGTCCGGGAGGCCGTCAGCTCCCCAGCGCCGCGAGACTGCCGCCCCCAGCGCCGCCCCTACGCTGCGGTGGATGTTCCGGATGCGCCGGGTGATCACCACCTCCTCGCCATGCTCCAGCGCCGGGGCGGCCTCCGCCATCAGGGCGGCGTCCAGGTCGCGCTCCAGGTGGTGCTCCTGGCGCTCGACGTGGCTGCGCGGCCCCTCCAGAGCGGGTTGGTGCAATATAGACGAGAAATCAAGATGCTTTGATTTCCAGTGTTGGAGATGGGGGGCGGGGCGGAGGCGGTCGGCGCGCCCGATCATCTCCTCCAGGGTGCGGAAGCCGAGCCGGGCCATGATGGCGCGGACCTCCTCCGCGACGAAGAGCATGTAGTGGATGACGTGCTCGGGCTGGCCCCGGAAGAGGCGGCGGAGGTGGGGGTCCTGGGTGGCGATGCCCACCGGGCAGGTGTTGAGGTGGCAGACCCGCATGAGGAGGCACCCCATCGCCACCAGCGGCGCGGTGGAGAAGCCGAACTCGTCGGCGCCCAGGAGCGCCGCGACCGCCACGTCGCGGCCCGTCTTGAGGCCGCCGTCCACCTGGAGGCGCACCCGCCCGCGGAGGTGGTTCAGGAGGAGGGTCTGCTGGGCCTCGGCCAGCCCGATCTCCCAGGGGACGCCGGCGTACTTGATGGAGGTCTGCGGCGAGGCGCCGGTGCCGCCGTCGTGCCCGGAGATGACGATGAGGTCGGCCTTGCCCTTGGCGACCCCGGCGGCGATGGTGCCCACGCCGCTGCGGGCGACGAGCTTGACGCTCACCTGCGCCCCGTGGCTGGCGGCCTTGAGGTCGTGGATGAGCTGGGCCAGATCCTCGATGGAGTAGATGTCGTGGTGGGGCGGCGGCGAGATGAGCCCCACCCCCGGCGTGGAGTGCCGCAGGCGCGCGATCTCCTCATCCACCTTGTGCCCCGGCAGCTGCCCGCCCTCGCCGGGCTTGGCGCCCTGGGCCATCTTGATCTGCACCTCGTCGGCGTTGACGAGGTACCAGCTGGTGACGCCGAAGCGGCCGCTGGCGACCTGCTTGATCGCGCTCCGGCGGCTGTCGTGAAAGCGCGCGGCGTCCTCGCCGCCCTCGCCGGTGTTGCTGCGTCCGCCCAGGCGATTCATGGCCTGGGCCAGCGTCTCGTGGGCCTCCTTGGAGATGGAGCCGAAGGACATGGCGCCGGTGCAGAAGCGGCGGACGATGGCGGCGGCGGGCTCGACCTCCTCGATGGGGAGGGGCTCGGGGGCCTCGACGAAGGTGAGGAGGCCGCGGAGGGTGCAGGCCTCCTCGTTGGTCTTGTTGGCGAGGTCGGAGAACTCCTGCCAGGTGGCGTAGCTGCGCTGGCGGACGGCGTGCTGGAGGGTCGCCACCACGTCGGGGTCGAAGGTGTGGCGCTCGCCCTGGCGTCGCCACTGGTAGTGTCCGCCGGGGTCCAGGGCGACGGGCTCGCCCTGGGGGGGCGCGTAGGCCTGCTGGTGGCGCAGCAGCGCCTCCTGGGCGATCACGTCCAGGCCCACCCCGCTCAGGCGAGACGGCGTCCCCGGGAAGCAGCGCGCCACCAGCGCCGCGTCCAGCCCCACGATCTCGAAGAGCTGCGCCGCCTGGTAGGACTGGAGGGTCGAGACGCCCATCTTGGCGAAGATCTTGAGAAATCCGGCTTCGATGGCGTGGATGTAGTTGCGCTGGGCCTCGGCCCAGGTGACGGGGCGCTCGATCCAGATCGGGTCCTCGACGATCCCGCGCAGCGTGTGCAGCGCCAGCCATGGGTGGACCGCCGCCGCGCCGAAGCCCAGCAGCAGCGCGATGTGCCCCACCTCCCGCGCCTCGCCTGTGTCCACGATCAGCTCCGCCCGGGCGCGGGTGCCCCGGCGAGTCAGGGCGTGGTGGACAGCGGCGGTCGCCAGGAGCGCCGGGATCGGCGCCGCCCCCGGACCCACGCCGCGATCCGAGAGGATCAAGAGGTTCGCGCCGCCCTCCACCGCCTCCAGCGCCGCCGCGCAGAGCGCGGTCAGCGCCTCATCCAGCGCCGCGCCTGGGGCCTCGTGGCGCGGGGCGAAGGTGGTGGGGAGCACGCGGGCGGCGAAGCCGGGGGCGTCCAGCGCCGCCAGGCGCCCCAGCTCGGCGGCGGTGAGGAGCGGATGCTCCAGGCGGACGACGCACGCGCCGGATTTCTCCTTGGATTCCAGTGGGTTGCCTCGTGTGCCCAGGAAGGAGACGAGGGACATCACCAGGCGCTCGCGGAGGGAGTCGATGGGCGGGTTGGTGACCTGGGCGAAGTGCTGCTTGAAGTACTCGAAGAGGAGCCGCGGCCGATCCGAGAGGCACGCCAGCGCGGCGTCGTCCCCCATCGAGCCGATGGCCTCGTGCCCGTCCCGCGCCATCGGCGGCAGGATGAGGCGGAGATCCTCCAGCGTATAGCCAAAGGCCACCTGCAAAGGGGTTGCAGGTGCGTCGCCGTCGAGGGGAGAGGGGAGGGCGGGGGCGTCGGGGAGGCTGGCTATGGGGAGGCGCTGGGCGGCGAGGTCGTCGGCCCAAGGGCGGGCCGAGGCGAGGTCGGCCTTGAGCTCTTCGTCGGTGAGGATGCGGGCGTTGGCGGTGTCGATGAGGAAGAGGCGTCCGGGCTGGAGGCGGCCGCGGGCGATGATGTCGGCCTCGTTGATCTCGATGACGCCGGCCTCGGAGGCCATGACGACGAAGCCGCCCTCGGTGACGAAGTAGCGGGCGGGGCGGAGGCCGTTGCGGTCGAGGACGCCGCCGACGCGGACGCCGTCGGTGAAGGCGACGGCGGCGGGGCCGTCCCAGGGCTCGATGGCGAGGGCCTGGGCCTCGTAGAAGTCGCGGAGGCCGGGGGGGAGGGCGTCGTGGTGCTCCCAGGCCTCGGGGATCATCATGGCGATGGCGCGGTGGAGGGGGTGTCCGGCGGCGAGGAGCAGCTCCAGGGTGGCGTCGAACCAGGCGGAGTCGCTGCGGGCGTGGTCGAGGTCGGGGAGGATCTCGGCCAGCTCGTCGGGGGTGAAGTGGGCGGAGGTGAGGGAGGCCTGGCGGGCGGCCATCCAGCTGAGGTTGCCGCGGAGGGTGTTGATCTCGCCGTTGTGGGCCATGCGGCGGAAGGGGTGGGCCAGCTCCCAGGTGGGGAAGGTGTTGGTGGAGTAGCGCTGGTGGACGATGGCGAGGGCGGTGTCGAGGCGCTCGTCGGTGAGATCGGGGTAGAAGCGCTCGATCTGATGGGCGAGGAGGAGGCCCTTGTAGACGAGGGTGCGGGCGGAGAGGGAGGGGATGTGGAAGGTGGCGCGGGGGTCGAGGGCGCGGGCGGCGCGCTCCATGCGCCGCCGGGCCAGGAGGAGGCGCCGCTCGGCAGCGTCGGGGTCGAGGCCGCCGAGGCCGACGTAGAGGTGCTCGACGCCAGGGAGCGAGGCGCGGGCGGTGGCGCCCAGGGCCGCCGGGTCCACCGGGACGCGCCGCCAGCCGAGGAAGGCGAGGCCGGTGCGGGTGAGGGCGTCCTCGATGAGGGCGCGCTGGGCGGCGGCGGCCTGGGGGTCGAGGAAGGCGACGCCGACGGTCCAGGCGTGCTCGCCGGGGGGGAGGGGGATGGCGAGGCGCTCGGCCTCGGCCTGGAGGAAGGCGCGCGGGAGCTGGAGGAGGATGCCCGCGCCGTCGCCGGTGTCCGGGTCGGCGCCTGCGGCGCCGCGGTGGGTGAGGTTGGCGAGGATCTCGATGCTGCGCTTGACGACGCGGTGGGAGCGGACGCCGTGGAGGTTGGCGATCAGGCCAAAGCCGCAGGCGTCGCGCTCCGCGTCGGGGTGGTAGAGGCCCTGGGGGGTGGGGAGACCTGCGGGGTGTTGGGGTGCAGACATGGGCTCGGTGGGGGTGTGAGGCGAGATGACACAGCGCGTCAGAGGGCATACGCCAGGAGACAAGGATAAAGAAATGCTGCGCCGCGTCAATCGACGCGGCGCGTCAGCGCGTCATTTCTTGAGGTGGCGGGGCGTTGATGGATGCTGCGCGTGCTTTGAGGTGACCCCCCCGGCCCCGTAACCTCCTGTTCGCTTCGCTCTCAGGAGGAACGGGGCCGGTCCCCCCCGTGACGGGGGGACACCGACGGGATCGGGTGCGATGGGATCGGGTGCGATGGGTGGGGAGCGCAAGCGAGCGAGGAGCACGTCGGTGCCCCGGCATGGGGGGAGCCGGGGCCGTCTCGGGCAGGGGCAACGCAGTGGGTTGGTGGGTGTTTGTATTTGCATAGAGTATATGTGTTTTTGTTTTGATGTTTGTTTGTGTCGGCGCCGCTGGTGCGGGGGGGCTAGGACTGGTTTTTTACGACACCGGCTCTGTTCTGTATACGGCATGGCGGCTATCTGGTTTTTTGTATCCGGTGTTTACGGCGTCTGAGGTGAAGGTTCATGTGGGGTGATGTCACCGTGTCCTCGCTGTGTAAAAGCTGTTGACGGTTTCAGGGGGAGGGGGTACGTTGGTGGAGGCGTTGCTTCGGGATTTGACCGTCCTGTGTATGTATAAGGTATACAAGAATGACGAGTTGCTGTGGGTTGGAGGTGTGCCCCGGCGCGCGTCCTGGAGCGCGCATGGTGCGCGGCGTGTGTCCTTGGAGGGAGGGAAGGGTCGTGGATGAGCTGTCACATCCCAGGCTGCTGGAAGGCGAGGAGGAGGCTGCGCTGGAGGCTTCGTCTGCGTGGGATGCGGCGCGGCTGGAGGTGCGGGGTGACGTGGCGCTGGGGATGCAGCGCTGGCTGGCGGCGTGCTCGGGGGTGTCGGGCGCGGCGCGGGTGTCGATCCTCTCGCGGGAGCGGGACGTGATCGCGGCGTTGATGGTGTCGGAGGGGCAGATCTGCTTTGGGTCGTCGTCGGTGAACGGCGACTTTGTGGCGGCGCGGCTGAGCATGGAGGAGGGGGAGCGCTTTCAG
This sequence comes from Myxococcota bacterium, assembly GCA_963169075.1. GTDB lineage: Bacteria > Myxococcota_A > Bradymonadia > Bradymonadales > CAUJGC01. Next base: position 10,181 of record CAUJGC010000476.1, on the reverse strand, counting down.
CGGACGCTGCGGGAGGTGCGGCTGCGCTCGGTGCGGCTGGGCGGGCTCTCGTCGGCGGAGCGGCTCGCGGAGCGCGACGCGGAGGAGGTGCAGGCGCGGCTGCGGGGGCTGATGGCGCGGCTGATCTTCTACATCGTGGCGGCGGTGCATGGCTCGGAGGGGCTGCCGCCGTCGCTGACGGTGACGCGCCCGATCGACGCGCGCTATGTGCAGGATCGGCCGAGCTTCGGGAGCATGGTGCTCTTCCTGGAGGCGATGCGTCAGGGCTTCGGGGAGGCGTCGGACGAGGCGACGCGGCTGCTGGGTGGGCTCTCGGAGTGGGCGGAGGCGTCGTGGCTGCTGGGGCGTCGGGCCGACGGGGGGCGTCCCTGCCTCTTGAGCGGGCTGCGGGTGGGGGAGCTGAGCTGGGAGGAGGTGGGGGCGCTGGAGCGCTTCGCGGGGTACGGAGAGGCGGGGGCGCGGTGGGCGCTGGAGGGCGGCGCGCAGCGGGTGGTGTCGGTGCTCAACGCCGGGGAGGAGGTGTGGTGCTGCGCGGTGGGGGTCTCCCGGGTGGTGCTCTTCCGGGTGCCGTCGTCCCGGCTTGGGATGGTGGTGTCGGAGGTGCAGCGCGGCGGTGGAGGTGAGCTGTGACGTGGCCTCGGGTGGAGGGGTTGAGCGTGCGCTGCGGGGCGCGCTGGATCCTGCATCAGGTGAGCCTGACGCTGCCGGAGCGTGGGGTGGTGGCGTTGATGGGGCCGGGCGGCGCGGGGAAGTCCACGCTCCTGCGGGCGCTGGCGGGGGAGCTGGAGGGGAGCGCGCTGGAGCTGACGGGCGGGTGGGCGCTCTCGGAGGAGGTGCGTCGCGGGCTGGTGATGCAGCGCCCGGCGTATCTGGCGACGACGGCGCTGGGGTTTCTGGTGACGAAGCTGCCGCAGCGCAGCCAGCTCACGCAGGTGGAGCAGCGGGCGTGGGTGGCGTCGGCGCTGGAGGCGTCGGGGGTGGGCAGGCTGGTGGAGCGGCTGGACGCGGAGGTGTTGAGCCTGACGGCGGGGGAGCGCCGCTTGCTGGCGATCTTGCGGGAGGTCTTCGCAGATCCGGCGCTCCTGGGGGTGGACGAGCCGACGGCGGGGCTCTCGGAGGCCGACGCGGCGGAGGTGGTGGAGGTGCTGGCGCGGGAGGGGGAGCGTCGCTGCGTGCTGATGGTGTCGCATCACCAGGGTTACGCGCGTCGTCTGGCGTCGCGGGTGGTGTTGCTGGCGGGCGGGCGGGTGATGGAGGAGAGCGAGGCGCCGGGCTTCTTCACGTCCCCGCAGACGGAGGCGGGGGCGAGCTTCCTGCAGACGGGGGGGTGCGCGGCGCCTTCGGCCAACGCGACGGCGGAGGAGCTGGACCCGGCGTATATGTCCTGGGCTTCGGAGGTCTCGGAGATGATGGAGGCCCTGGAGGACTCAGCGTCGCCGGAGGTCCAGGAGGTCCGGGCGGCAGACGTCGGCGCGGCGGCGCCCTCAGCGCGGCTGGGTCCGGAGGGGTTCTGCTGGAGCGAGCCGGGGCGTCTGGCGGGGGTGGCGATGCCGGGGCTGCTGCGTCCGGTGGAGGAGGACGCGGCGGCGCTGCGGCGCTGCGGTGTGACGGCGCTGGTGACGCTGACGGAGCAGCCGCTCTCAGCGGAGGCGCAGGCGGCGCTTGGGATGGAGGTGTTGCACGTGCCGATCATCGACATGCGGGCGCCGTCGCTGGAGGAGGCGCGCGGGCTCTGCGCGTCTCTGGAGCGGCTGCTGGAGCGCGGCGAGGTGGTGGCGGTGCACTGCAAGGCGGGGATGGGGCGGACGGGGCTGGCGCTGGCGGCGCTGCGCGTCTATCGGGGGGCAGGCGGTCGCGAGGCGTTGCAGCAGGTGAGGCGGCTGAAGTCGACCTGGGTGCAGTCGCCGGAGCAAGAAGAGTTTCTGGAGGATTTCCATCAATATATGGTGGAAAATGGATAGATATCCTCCGTTATGTCGTCGTCGGCCAGGAGGTCGGCGCTCTCCCCAACCCTTGCGAGTGAGGTACGCAGATGGCATCATTGGATAACGCGCTTCAGAAGGTGATCACGACGGTCCCGGAGGCTGTGGCGGCGGGCTATGTGGACATGTCCACGGGGATGCTCCTTGGGGTGAAGACGGTGGACTCGCACCCGCAGGAGGTGTTGGATCTGGTGGCCGCTGCGACCGCGGACATGTTCCAGGGCCAGAACGTGACGGCGATCGAGCGTCTCTTCACGAAGTCGCGGGGGATGGCGGAGACGAACCGCCACTACTTCCAGGAGATGCTGGTCTTCAGCGACAACCTGCTGCACGTCTTCATGCGCTGCAAGCGCTTCTCGGATCACGCGCTGGTGATCGTGACGCGCAAGAGCGCGAACGTGGGCATGGTGCTGACCAAGTCCCGGATGATCCTGAGCGAGGTCGAGGCGGCGGTCTGATCGCCCCGTCCGAGCGGCGACGCCCGGGCCCTCAGGGGCCCGGGCGTCGTCGCTTGGGGGTACCCCCCAAGCTGGCGCGCCGCGTCTGGTGACGCGGCGCGCTGCCCCATCTCCAGCGAGCGTCCAGATCAGCGTTGCTCTGTGGAGAGCATGTGGACGACGACCTGCTCCAGCGTCTTGATGGCGCGGGTGTCGAGGTCGCGTGCCTGCGCCTGGAGCCGTGCGAGCGCGCGGGTGTGCTCGTCGGTCTCGAGGGTCTCGACCTCCTGCTCGTCGAAGCCGAGGAGGAAGTCGGAGGTGGTGTCGAGGAGCTGGCAGACGCGGATGAAGGTGGGGAAGCTTGGCAGGGAGAGGCCGCGCTCCATGCGTGCGAAGGCCTGGACGGTCATCCCGATCTGGATGGCGAGATCGCGTTGGGTGAGGCCCTTGGCGATGCGGAGCTGCCGGACGCGTTGGCCGATGTGTTGAGAGAGCTTGTCCGCGGTGTCGCGGTCGCTGGACTTGATGGGCATGGAGGCACCTGCTCGCCGTACGCCGTGTGGGGCGGTTGGTGTGATGGAGCTGGCGCGCTTCATCCCTCTCTGACAGGAAGGCGCCGCGGCTCACCAGATTCCCAGGAGAGGAGTCGCACCGTTGGGTTGCCTTGCGGCGCCTCTTACGGTGTGGTCTCGCGGGGAACGACCACCATCAAGTATACATCGGACGCGTCAGAACGCAACCCTTGCGTGTCTTTTTTGGCGCGATGTGCGACATGACTGGCGCATTGTGCCCGTGCTGTAGGAGGTTGGCGGTGACACGTCACAGGGTGTGTCGCATGTGTCCCGTATTGGGACACATGGATCACCCCTCCATGATCTCTTTCTCCTTGCCATCCCCCAGCGCGTCGATCTCCTTGATGACCTTGTCGGTCATGTCCTGGATGGTCTTGCGGGCGCGGTGGAGATCATCCTCGGAGATCTCGCTCTCCTTCTCGAGGTCCTTGGCGAGATCGTTGGCGTCGCGTCGGCGGTTGCGGACGACGATGCGGTGGTCTTCGCAGGCCTTCTTGACGAGGCGGACCAGCTCCTGGCGTCGCTCGCCGGTGAGCTGGGGGATGGGGACGCGGATGAGGGTGCCGTCGTTGGAGGGGTTGAGGCCGAGGTCGGAGGTGAGGATGGCCTTCTCGATGGGGGCGACCATGGAGCGCTCCCAGGGTTGGATGGTGATCATGCGGGCGTCGACGACCTTCATGGTGCCGACCTGGTTGAGGGGCGTGGGCGTGCCGTAGTAGTCGAGGGTGATGCCGTCGAAGATGGAGAGGTTGGCGCGCCCGGTGCGGATCTTGGCGAGATCGCGCTTCAGGTCCCGGATGGCGGCGTCGAAGCTGTCCTGGAGGTCGGTGAACACGTCGTCGAGCATGGCGTCATCTCCGTGGTGGGTGGGGTGTTGGTGTGGTGTTCAGCGCGCCTGGGGTGCGCTGACGAGGGTGCCGATCTGCTCTCCGAGCACGATGCGCTTGACGCTGCCGGGCTCGCGGAGCTTGAAGACGACGATGGGGAGCGCGTTGTCCTTGCAGAGGGAGATGGCGGCGGTGTCCATGACGCGCAGCTCCTGGCTGAGGACGTCGAGGAAGGTGACGTGCTCGAAGCGCCTGGCGTCGGGGTGCCGCTTGGGGTCCTTGTCGTAGACGCCGTCCACCTGGGTGGCCTTGAGGAGGACGTCAGCGTGGATCTCCATGGCGCGGAGGCTGGCGGCGGTGTCGGTGGTGAAGTAGGGGTTGCCGGTGCCCGCGACGAAGATGACGAGGCGCCCCTTCTCAAGGTGCCGCGTGGCGCGTCGCCGGATGTAGGGCTCTGCGATCTCGTGCATGTTGATCGCGGTCTGGACGCGGGTGGGGACGCCGATGCGCTCGAGGGCGTCCTGGAGGGCGAGGCCGTTGATGCAGGTGGCGAGCATGCCCATGTAGTCGGCGCTGGCGCGGTCCATGCCGGCGGAGGCGGCGGCGACGCCGCGGAAGATGTTGCCGCCGCCGACGACGACCGCGACCTCGACGCCGAGTTCGTGCACCTCCTTGATCTCGCTGGCGATCTGGCTCAGGGTCTCGGCGGAGATCCCGTAGGCGTCATCGCCGCAGAGGGCCTCACCGGAGAGCTTGAGGAGGATGCGCTTGTATTTGAGCTGGGTCATAGGCGGCGCTCCGTAGAGTGGGTGAAAAAAAGGCGGGGCTCCCACCACCCGGCGACCCGAGGGGTCGAAGGAGCGGCGAGTGCCCCGCCTTCCTGGGCGGTGCCGATCAGCCCTTGAGCTGGGCCGCGACCTCGTCAGCGAGGTTGGTCTGCTGCTTCTCGATGCCCTCGCCGACCTGGAAGCGGGTGAAGCCCTTGACGGAGACGCCGCCGAAGGCCTTCTGGTACTTCTCGACGGTGAGGTCGGGGTCCTTGACGTAGGGCTGGTCCATGAGGGTGATCTCGCGCTTCCACTTGGAGAGGCGCCCCTCGACCATCTTGGCGACGATGTCGGCGGTCTTGCCGGACTCGAGGGCCTTGGCGGTCTGGATCTCGCGCTCGCGCTCGACGGTGGCGTCATCGACGGCGCTGACGTCGAGGAAGGCGGGGTTGGAGGCGGCGATGTGCATGGCGACGTTCTTGGCGAAGTCGTCGGCCTCGTGGGCGCTCTTGCCAGCGGTGGCGACGTGGATGATGACGGCGATCTGGTTGCCGGCGTGGATGTAGCCGCCGACGATGCCCTCGCTGCCGGCGTCGAAGCGGGAGATGCGGCGGAGCTGGATGTTCTCCCCGATCTTGGCGATGCGCTCCTTGGTCCACTCCTCGACGGTCATGCCGTTATGGGTGCTGGCCTTGAGGGCGTCGATGTCGGTGAGGTTGTGGGCGTGGGCGTGCTCCGCGACCTCCTGGACGAAGGCGACGAAGGCCTCGTTGCGGGCGACGAAGTCGGTCTCGCAGTTGACCTCGATGAGGGTGGCGGCGGAGAGGTCTGCGGAGCGGGCGATGGCGGCGATGCCCTCGGCGGCGACGCGGCTGCCCTTGTTGCCGGCCTTGGCGATGCCCTTCTTCTGGAGGTAGACGATGGCCTCCTCCATGTCCCCGTTCGTCTCGGTGAGGGCCTTCTTGCAGTCCATCATGCCCGCGTCGGTGCGCTCGCGGAGCTCCTTGACCATCGCAGCGGTGATCGTCGTCATGGTGAGATCCTCTCTCGGGTGCTTATCAATTCAAAAAAATGAATCAGGAAGAGGGGTTGCGGCAGGCGAGTCGGCTCGCCTGCCGCGAGGCGTGGCGCCCGGGCTCACTCGGCCTGGGTCTGGGGGCGCTGGACGAGCTTCTGGACCTCGACGTCCTCGGAGGAGGCGGCGGGGGTGAAGGACTCCATGAAGCCCTCCTGGTTGCGGGACTTCTGGTCAGCCGCGCGGCGCTTCTGGCCCTCGATGCAGGCGTCCGCGATGGCCTCGGCGAAGAGGCGGATGGCGCGGATGGCGTCGTCGTTGCCGGGGATGACGTAGTCGATGCCCTCGGGGGAGCAGTTGGTGTCGACGACGGCGACGACGGGGATCTTGCAGCGGTTGGCCTCGGTGACGGCGATGTGCTCCTTCTTGGGATCGATCATGAAGATGGCGCCGGGGCGGCGCTCCATGAGGGAGATCCCGCCGAGGGTGCGCTCGAGCTTCTCACGCTCACGCTCGAAGGAGAGGATCTCCTTCTTGGTGTAGTTGGCGTAGGAGGCGTCCTTGGCCATGCGCTCGAGGGTGCGGAGGCGCTCGATGGACTTGCGGATGGTGATGAAGTTGGTGAGGGTGCCGCCGAGCCAGCGGTGGGTCACGAAGAACTGGTCCGCGCGGAGGGCGGCCTCCTTCATGATGTCCTGGGCCTGCTTCTTGGTGCCGACGAAGAGGACGGACTCCCCGCGGGCGACGGTGCCGCTGACGAAGTCGTAGGCCCGGTCGAAGAGCTTGACGGTCTTGGCCAGGTCCACGATGTAGATGCCGTTGCGCGCGCCGTAGATGTAGGGGCGCATCTTGGGGTTCCAGCGCTTGGTCTGGTGACCGAAGTGGACGCCGGCCTCAAGAAGATCGCGCATATTCAGACGAGCCATGTAGAAACTCCACCACAATTCAAGTGTTTTGTTGTCACGTCCGCGATCATCATCCCGGCCATCACCACCCGTCGCGCCCTCCGGTCCTGCTGTCCTCGGTGTGAGTGGACGGGGAGGGGGTGTGCGAGCGGGCACAGGGCGTGGCGGTCCGATCGCGTGTGCGATGCTGGACAGCGGCGAGCGGTCCTACCACAGCGCGCGTGAACAATCAACCTCCTGGGGTGTCCTCACTCACAGGGGGAGACGAGGAGGAGCTCGGCGGTGTGTCGGCTGAGGCTGAGGTGTCTTGGGCGTCCCTGGATGGAGAGGGTGACGGGTCCGCCGAAGGGGGCGAGCTCTTCGACGCAGACGAGGGCGCCGATCTGGAGGCCTTGCTCGTGGAGGTAGCGGAGGAGCTCGGAGTCCTGGGTGAGGACGCGCTGGACGGCGGCGGGTTGGTGGAGGTCGATCTCGGTGAGGAGGGTGCCGCGTTGTTCGGGGAGGAGTCCTTCGGGGGTGGGGATGGGGTCGCCGTGGGGGTCGCGCCTGGGGAAGCCGAGGAAGGCGTCGATGCGGTCGGTGAGCTTGTCGCTGAGGGCGTGTTCGAGGAGCTCGGCCTCTTCGTGGACCTCGGACCAGTCGAGGTCGAGGGTGCGGACGAGGAAGAGCTCGATGAGGCGGTGCTTGCGGATGACGCGGAGGGCGGCGCGGAGCCCGTCGTCGGTGAGGTGGACGCCCTGGTAGGGGATGTAGTCGAGGAGGCGCTGCCTGGCGAGGGCCTTGAGCATGCTGGTGACGCTGGGGAGGGCGAGCTCGAGGTGATCCGCGATGTCCTTGGTCTTGACGCGCGCGTCGGGGCTCTGCTGGGCGAGCTTGTAGATGATCTTGAGGTAGTTCTCGACGGAGGGGGATGCCATGGCTCCCTGGGGTCGTGGGGGAGGTGGGAGGGGAGGTGCCCCGGGCGTGATCCGCGTTTATTCGACGCAGGTTGGGCGGCGTTGTCAAGGGGGTGGGGTCGGAGTTGACAGGTGTGGGGTGGGGTGGTAGGACTCCGCACCGTTTATCCTCGCGCTCCGGTGCAGCTGGGGCTCAGGCAGGCGTGCTTGTATGGATGTTTGTTGGCGGGTCAGGTTGGAGGAGAGGTTTCGCGCATGGATCCTGTGTCCCTCATCGCGCTGGTTGTGGCGGGTATCTTTCTGGTGGCCGCGTTCTATTTCCACAAACAGTTCTCCGACGAGCGGGAGAAGGTCGCGGGGCTGGAGTCCAGGCGCGCGGAGCTGGAGCGCGAGCTGACGCAGGCTCGGGAGGAGGCGTCGTCGCAGAAGGCGGCGCGTCCGGCGCGTCCGGCGCGCAAGGAGAAGGAGAAGGAGAAGGAGAAGGAGAAGGCGCCCGTGGCGGCGCCGGCTCCTCCGGCGCAGGACGAGCGCGTGGACGCGCTGCGCGAGGAGGTGAAGGAGCTGAAGCGCAAGAACTACGATCTCAAGAATGAGGCGAAGGAGCTGCGCGACACGCTGAAGGCCCGCGAGGGGAGCAAGAACGCCGGGCAGGCGCTGATGGAGCTTCGCGAGGAGCTGGCGGAGGCGCGGGCGCAGGTGGAGGCGGAGCGCGCGCGCGCGGAGCGCGCCGAGCGCGCGCAGGCGCCGGCGCCTGTGGCGGCGCCCGCCCCGGTGGTGGAGGTGCGCAGCGGCGAGGGCCTGGGGGCGGAGGAGGTGTCTCGTCTGCGGCAGGCGCATGAGCAGGAGCTTCAGGAGCTGGCGTCGAAGCAGCGCGAGGAGGTGAACCGCGCGCGCGCGGTGGCGAAGGCGGAGCTGAAGGAGGTGCGCGATAAGCTCTCGGCGGAGGCTCGGGACGCGAAGGAGCGCGCGCGCCGCCAGGCGCGGGAGCTGGAGCATCAGCGTCGCCGCGTCGCCCAGAACGACAAGGCGTACCGGGTGACGCAGCTTCAGCTGGACGCGGCGCTTGAGAAGCTGGCGCTGCTGGATCCGAGCGTTCAGGCGCCGGGCGGGTACTACAACCCACAGGCCGAGCGTGCGGCGGCGCCCGCGGCGCCCGCGGCGCCTGCGGCGCCCGCGCAGGCGGACGCGCAGCAGGAGGCGGCGCGGCAGGCGTTGGCGTCGCTCGGCGCGACGGCGGCGGAGGCTGCGCCTGCGGCGGTGGAGGCTGCGCCGGTGGTGGAGGCTGCGCCGGTGGTGCCGGTGGTGTCTACGCCTGTGAAGGCGGCGCCGACGCTGAGCGTGAGCGCGCCTGCGGAGGCTGCGCCTGCGGAGGTGGCGCCTGCGGAGGCTGCGCCTGCGGAGAGCGGCGACGATCTGCTTGGGCTCTTCGGTGACGTGGACGGCGGCATTCTGGAGGACGGCTGGAGCCTGGACGGGGCGGAGGTGTCGTCGTTCCTGAGCCCGAAGAAGGGGCAGAAGGCGGAGTGAGCCTGCGGCTGCGGGTCTTTCAGGTGGTGCGGCAGATCCCGCCAGGGCGGGTGGCCACCTACGGCCAGGTGGCCGCGCTGGCGGGCGCGCCGGGCGCGCATCGCGCGTGCGGCGCGGCGCTGGGGACGCTGCTGGAGGGAGAGGACGTGCCGTGGCACCGCGTCTTGAACGCGCAGGGTCGGATCAGCGGCGGGGGTGATCCCTGGCGTCCGCAGCTTCAGCGTCGGCTGCTGGAGGCGGAGGGGGTGAGCTTTACGCGGGGTGGGCGCTGCGATCTGGAGCGCTTCGGTTGGTCGGGCGCGCCGGGGTCGGATCAGTAGACCGACCAGCGCAGCCCGACGTCGAAGGTCGTGAAGAGCATCGTGCTTGTAAACGCTTGAAATATCGTGGCGCCCGTCACCGCCGCGGTGTCTGAGGCCTCCTCGACGCCGATGGCCTCGCCTGTCAGGATTCCGTGTATACGGGCATCGAAGACGAAGGCGAGGTTCTCGATGACGATGTCGGCGGCGATGCCGCCCCAGGTGTGGACGCCGCAGATGATGGAGAGCTCGCACTGCATGGGCTCGCCCTGGACGATGACGCCGCCGCCGACGGGGGTGTAGACCTCCAGGAAGCTGGACTCCAGGAGGTAGAGGCGGTAGCCGACGTCGAAGGTGGCCATGGAGAGGTTGGTGGTGGCGATCTGCTCGACGTCGATCTCCCGGGGCGGGTCGAGGCGTCGGTAGTTGACCCCGGCGTCATCGACGTGGAAGGCGGTGACGCGGGTGGCGGGGGCGTCGCCCTCCCAGTTGAGGGTGGAGCCGCTCCAGGGGAAGTTGAAGAGGGAGAGGCTGAACTCCAGGGAGCGGAAGGTCGCCAGGAGCGTGAAGGTGAGCCCGCCGGTGTTGTGGACGTCTCCGATGTAGGGGTAGGAGGCGGTGGAGCCGTCGTCCAGGGCGCGCTCCAGGAGGAGGGTGTGCTCGGTGAGGTAGTCGGTGAGGGGGTAGGTGAACCCCAGCTTGAGCTGGACGCCCAGGCGCGGCCTGGCCGCTGCCGGAGCGGGCAGGGTGACGGTGAGGAGGGCGGCGCCCAGGAGGGCGACGCTGGCGCGTCGGAGGGCGCCCTGGGGCCGCTCAGGGGGCGCTGGGATCATAGAAGGTGTAGATGATGGTCTGGGCGTTGGCGAGCTGCTGGAAGTACTTGATGGTGTAGCGCTTGGAGAGGCCCATCAGCGTGGTGTTGGAGACGAGGCTGGGGTCTGCGGGGGGCTGCTC
>CAUJGC010000475.1 GCA_963169075.1 Myxococcota bacterium | reverse complement strand
GCGGATCGCGGCGTCGACGTCATCGACGCGGAGGATGGGGAGGATGGGGCCGAAGATCTCATCGGCCATGACGGGGGCGTCGTGGGGGACGTGGGTGAGGAGGGTGGGTGCGATGTAGCGTGCGTCCTCGTCGTGTTCGCCGCCAGCGGCGAGCTGTCCGCTGCCGTCGAGGAGGGCGACGAGGCGCTTGTGGTGTCGCTTGTTGACGATGCGCGCGAAGTCAGGCGAGGCCTTGGGGTTGTCGCCGTAGAAGTCGCGGAGGGTGCTCTGGAGCTGCTCGACGAAGGCGTCGTGGACGTCGCGGTGGACGAGGACGTAATCGGGGGCGACGCAGGTCTGACCGGCGTTGAAGAACTTGCCCCAGGCGACGCGTCGTGCGGTGACGGCGAGGTCGGCGTCGCGGTCCACGAAGCAGGGGGACTTGCCGCCGAGTTCGAGGGTGACGGGGGTGAGGTGCTTGGCGGCGGCGGCCATGACGATGCGTCCGACCTGTCCGTTGCCGGTGTAGAAGATGTGGTCGAAGCGCTGCGCGAGGAGGGCGGAGGTCTCGGGGACGGCGCCTTCGACGACCTGGATGCAGGCGGTGTCGACGTAGCGGGGGAGGGCGCTGGCGAGGACCCGGGAGACGTTGGGGGTGACCTCGGAGGGCTTGATGATGACGCAGTTGCCGGCGGCGATGGCGCCGAGGGCGGGTCCGAGGGCGAGCTGGAGGGGGTAGTTCCAGGGTGCGATGACGAGGACGACGCCGAGGGGATCTTTGTAGATCTGGCTCTTGCCGGGCTGCGCGATGAGGGGCGTGGTGACCTTCTCGGGTCGGGTCCACTTCTTGAGGTGGGAGAGGATGTCGTGGATCTCGCCGGAGGTGTAGGCGATCTCGGTGGAGTAGCCCTCCAGGTTGGGCTTGCCGACGTCGAGGCGGAGGGCGTCCATGATCTCGGCTTCGCACTCCTGGAGCATGCGGAGGACGCCGCGGAGCTGGCGTTCGCGCCACTCCAGGGGGCGCGTGCGGCCGCTGTCGAAGGCCTCGCGGAGCTGCTGGACGAGCCCGGGGACGGCGCTGGGGTCGATGAAGGAGGCGGTGAGGTCGGCGTCTTCAGCGGGGTGGGGGGCCATGAGGGGTGCTCCGAGAGGGGGGAGGTGGTCCGCAGCGTTCTAGCGCGCACCTGCGAGTATGGCGCGGCGCGCTCGCGGGGTCAAACAGGGCACGTGGCGGGCTTATTGCCGCGTGTTCCGCCGGGTGGTGGAATCTCGGGCGGCGCTGGTGCATTGATGGGGGGTGGATGGTCGAGGCGAGCGCCGCGCGGTTGTGGCGTCTCTCTGGCCCCCAGCGTTCACGAGGCTCTCTCCATGTCGTACCGTCGCTCCAACAAGCTGCCTGCCATGCTGTGGCAGGCGTTCAAGATCTATGTGCGCAAGCATCCCGTGCTCTTCGCGTTGGTGGGTGGGCTCTTCGCGCTCCTGACGCTGGGCGTGGCCTGGAAGGTGGCGAGCTGCGCGCTGGGCTCCGGCTGCGCGTCGTCGTGCAGCAAGAAGGCGGCGGAGCTGCCTGCGGCGGACGGGGATCCGTGCCCGTATTCGTCGCGTCGCTAGGGGGTGCAGGGGGCCTGGGGTGATGACCTCAGGCCCCGCTCGCTGGCGGGTGTCAGACGAAGCGGGAGACGCCTGCGACGCCGTCGCTGGTGAGATCCTGGCTGTAGCGGTAGGGCGGATCGAGGAGGTCGTTGATCCGGTCCATCACGAGGTCCGTGAGGGCCTGGAAGCGGTCGCCTGCGCTGCGCTCGACCTCGGGGGTGAGGGGTTGGAAGTCGTGTCCGGGGTGGAAGCGGGCGATGTCGTCGTAGGGGATGGGCTGCCCGATGCGGTAGGTGATGTCGCCGCCGCGCGCCCAGGGTGAGGAGGAGGTGTAGACGCGCTCGGAGCCGTTGCAGCCGACCGGGACGATGGTGGCCTTGAACTTGAGGGCGATCTGGGCGATGCCGCTGTGTCCGCGGGAGAGCTGCACGGAGCGGGTGCCCTGGGGGAAGATGATGGTGTCGAGGCCGAGGCGCAGGGCCTCCTGGTTGAGCTCGACGAAGCGGGCGGTCATGGCGCCGAAGAGTCGGTTGATGAAGATCGCCCAGGGCTCGCGCCGGGGATCGAAGTCGAGCCCGAGGACGTTGCGGGGCGTGTGGAAGAGGACGGGGGAGGCGACGTCGGGGGGAGGAGGCGCGGGATCGCCGCCGAGGGCGACGCGCTCGACCAGCTCGCGGAGGGCGCGGTAGGTGTGCTCCTCGGGGGGGCGCTTGAGGGTGGAGAGGACGTCGCGGGCGATGACGTAGCCGCGCGAGATGGTGGGGATGGAGTTGATCTGCTCCATGAACCAGCCCATGAGGGGGTGCTCGTAGTACTTTCCTTTGACCCAGACGCAGGTGTAGCGTCCTGCCTGGCGCCAGAGGGCGTACTGGAAGGGCCCGTAGTGGTAGCGGTCGGTGTGGTTCATGGCGAAGATGACCGGCCGCCTTGGGAGCCTGTGGAGGCCCTCCAGGGTGATGCGGACGCGCGGGGGGAGGTTGTAATTGGGGGCGAGGAAGGAGAGGGCGATGACGCGCTGGAAGCGAGGTCGCGGGTTGAGCTGGATGCGCTGAAGGCGAGGGAGGTCGAGCATGGTCCTGAGGCGCGCGAGGGGGTTGAGGTCATCCCAGGGTGGTGCAGCCTGCCGTGGGCAGGCCGTGGTGGTGGGAGTCTGGACTGAAAATGACATGGGTGTCAACACGGGCGTGCTGGCGCGGGAGGTGCGCTGATGCGGGCGTTTGGTCAGGGGGCGACGGATCCGGGTCGCGTGCGCGAGCTGAACGAGGATCGTCTCCTGGTGGACAACGAGCTTCAGCTCTAAGCGGTGGCGGACGGGATGGGGGGGCGGGCCTCGGGGGAGGTGGCGGCGACGCTGGCGGTGGAGGGGCTGCGCCGGGAGGTGCGCCGGGCGTCGTGGCAGGGAGCGCCGGGTGACGGTGCGTCGGCGGCGTCGGCGCTGGCGGCGGCGATGGAGCGGGTGTGCGCGTCGGTGCATGAGGCGTCGCAGGCGGACCCGGCGCGGGCGGGGATGGGGTGTACGCTGACGGCGCTCTGGGTGCTGGGGCCGGTGGCGGTGATGGGCCATGTGGGGGACTCGCGGCTCTACGTCTGGCGCGGCGCGGAGCTGGCGCAGGTGAGCCGTGATCACACGATGGCGGCGGAGGTGTCGGGGAGCGCGATGTGGGCGGAGCTGGAGGAGGGGCAGCGCCGCCGGCTGCGGAGCGTGCTGACGCGCTCGGTGGGGACGCACGCGTCGGTGGCGGTGGACACGCTGGTGCTGGAGACGCTGCCGGGTGATGGGTTTCTGCTCTGCTCGGACGGGGTGACGCGGGCCTACGCCGGGGCGGTGGAGGTGCTGGGTGGGCTGACGCGGCACCCGCGCCACGTGCAGCCTGCGGGGCTGGTGGCGGAGGCGGTGGAGCGCGACGGTCGGGACAACGCGACGGCGGTGCTGGTGTGGATGCGGGAGGAGGAGGCGGATGAGGCGTCGTCGCAGCGGGAGCGTGCGACGGACGTGGAGCGTCGCCTGGGCGCGCTGGCGCGGACCTTCCTGCTGGACGGGCTGGATCTGGGCGAGCTGGCGGCGGTGCTCCAGGCGTGCGAGGCGGTGAAGGTGCCTCGCGGGGCGCGGGTGCTGGAGGCGGGGCAGCGCTGCGAGCAGCTGGTGATCCCGGTGTACGGTCGGCTGGCGTTGGTGCCGCCGCGTGGCGGGGTGGTAGAGGTGGGTCCGTCGTCGGTGCTTGGGGCCTCGACGCTGCTCTGCCCGCGTCCGGCGCGCTGCGGGGTCCGGGCGTTGGAGCCGACGCGCTACCTGGTGTTGACGCGGCAGCGCTTCGAGGCGCTGGTGCAGGCGCGTCCAGCGCTTGGGGTGGCGCTCCTGACGCGGCTGGCGCGTCACCTCAGCGAGGCGTTGGACGGGGAGGGCGAGGCGCGGTCGCCGCACAGGCTGCTCTAGGCGGGGCAGGCGGCGCCGGGGCGGGGTGGGGCTTGCGCGCTGGCGCGGCTGGTATTATGAATGACATATGAGCCTGGGCTCATCTGCGGCGCCTCTTCGTCGCGGAGCCCTTGCTGGGCGGCGCTCTCAGTCTTATAACGTCAGCTCACAGGTCATACAACATACCAGGAGGCCCCTTGGCGCACCCGCCCCTCTTCCTGATCCACGGCTCCGCCACCGGCAGCCGCAGCTGGTCCCCCCTCCGCAGCCTCCTGCGGGAGTCGGGCGTCGAGGCCGAGAGCCCTGACCTGATCGGCTACCGCGGCGACCCGCTGCCCGAGGGCTGGTCCATCGACATGGAGGCCCGGCGCCTCCTGGAGCTGCTGGGAGGGCCTGACGGCCCCCCGCGCCACATCGTCGCCCACTCCCTGGGCTCGATGTTCGCGCTCCACCTGCGCCGCCTGGCCCCGCAGCGCGTCGCCCGGATGACCCTCTTTGAGCCCGTCCTCGCGAGCCTCCTGCGGGACGGCGGCCAGGCGGAGGCCCTCGCGGAGATGGCGGGCGCGGCCGAGCGCTTCATCGCGCTGGGCCCCACCCCCGAGGCCGCCCGGATGTTCCTGGACCACTGGAGCGGCGCGGGCACCTGGGATCGCCTGACCCCGCAGAAGCAGGCGGCGCTGGCGGCGCTGGCCCCGCGCCTCCGCCTGGAGATGATCGCGACCCGCGACGACGCGACCCCGCTGGCGGCGCTCCTGGGGGAGCCGCTGCCGCTCCGCGTCGTCCTCGGCACGGGCCGCCACCTGACCCCGCCTGCGGTGGCCGCGGTCCTCCAGGCGCACCTCCAGGCCGAGATCGAGATCGTCGAGGGCGCCGGCCACAACCTCCCCATGACCCACCCCGCCGCCGCCGCCGCGGCCCTCCTGCGGCCAGGAGCCCGATCATGACCGCGCGCGATGAGCAGAAGCAGGCCACGCGCCTCGCCATCCTCGCCTCGGCCTCGTCGCTGCTGCGCAGCAACGGCATCCACGCCACCTCCATCGCCCAGGTCATGAAGGGCGCGGGCCTCACGGTGGGCGGCTTCTACGCGCACTTCGACTCCAAGGAGGCCCTCTTCCTCCAGGTCATGCGTCAGTCGATGCGGAGCAGCTGGACGCGCCTCCTCCTCCAGCCTCGGGACGCCCAGGCGGACCCGCTGCGCGCCTTCATCGAGCGCTACCTCTCCCCCCCGCACCGCGACGCCGAGGCGGAGGGCTGCCCGCTCCCCATGGCCGCCGCCGAGGTCATCCGGGAGGGCGAGCCCTACCGGGCTGTCCTGGCGGACGAGCTTGGCTTCCTCGCGGAGAGCCTCGGGGCGCTCCTCGGGGGCGCTCCCCAGGAGCGGCGCCGCGCCCTCGGGCTCGTCGCGCTCCTCTATGGGGCGCTCACCCTCTCGCGGGCGGTCCGCGGCACCCCCCTCAGCGCCGAGCTGCTCGACGCCGCCCGCGCCTTCGCCGCCGAGGGCCTCCTCGCCCCTCCCAGGCCTCGGCGCCGCGCCTGAAGCAGCGCGCTGCGCCCCGAGGTGCCCTTGCAGATGCAAGAGGCCGACTTATAGCAAGGAGGAGGCGGCGTCTGCGGAGAGGTCGGGATCAGGACGGCGGAGGTGAGGCGTGGGGAGGCGGTGGGGTGTCGCGGCGCTGGTGCTCCTGGCAGGGGCAGGCAGCGCCAGTCGCGCGGAGGCAGACTGGTTCAAGGGCAACACGCACTGCCACTCGGAGCGGAGCAGCGACGGGGAGGTGCCCCTGGAGGAGCTGCTGGGCTGGTACAAGGACAACGGCTACGGCTTCATCGTCCTCACCGACCACAACGTGTTCACCGCCGCCGAGGAGCTGGCGACCCTGGAGCGCTTCGACGAGGGCCAGGGGCGCATGGCGCCCCTGGTGGACGCCGGGTTCCTGGTGTTCGGTGGGGAGGAGGTGACCCTGCCTCGCCATCACACCAACGGCCTGGATCTGCGAGAGCACGTGGCGCCGCGCGCCACCATCGAGGCCAACGTCGAGGGCATCCGGGAGGCGGGGGGCCTGGCGCAGCTCAACCACCCCGAGTACGTCCAGATGAGCGGCTGGGACGTGCTCGTGGAGCTGGGCTTCGCGGCCCAGGAGCCCGCGCCGCTCCTGCTGGAGGTCTGGAACGCAGGGGTGCCCTATCTGCCCGACGGCTTCGCCGCGATGATGGACGTGGCCTGGGATGCGCTCTTGACGCTCGGGGTGCGGGCGTGGGGGGTGGCGGTGGACGACGCGCACACGCTGGCCTGGGGGCGCTCGCCGCCCGGCGGCGGCTACATCTACGTGGAGGCCGCCGCGCTGACCCCCGAGGCGATCCGGGCGGGGCTGGAGGCGGGGCGCTTCTACGCGTCGTCCGGGGCGACGCTGGACGACTTCGGGTGGACGTCGGACTACTACGAGGTGGACGCGCCCGGGGCGACCGAGATCACCTTCATCGGCCGGGGTGGGGCGGTGCTGGAGGTGGCGCCGGGCGACTACGGGGCGTACCGCTTCCAGGGCGGTGAGGGGTATGTGCGGGCGCGGGTGCGCTCGCCGCAGGGGCTCGCGTGGACGCAGCCGGTCTTCCTGGAGGACCTGCCCCCCAACGCGCCGCCTGAGGCGGTGATCGAGGCGCCGACGCGCTCGCTGCGCGTCGGGGAGCTGTCGCGGTGGAGCGGCGAGGGCTCGCGGGACGAGGAGGGGGAGGTGGTGGCGTGGCGGTGGGAGTTCGGGGACGGCGAGGTCTGGCGCGGGGAGGTGGTGGAGCACGCCTGGGATGAGCCGGGGCGCTATCCGGTGGTGTTGACGGTGCTGGACGCGGCGGGCGGCGTGGGGCGCGCGGAGGTGGAGGTGGAGGTGGTGCGGTCGGTCGTGGCGTCGCCGTCGCCCTCGGGGTGCCAG
>CAUJGC010000474.1 GCA_963169075.1 Myxococcota bacterium | reverse complement strand
CCCACCATGCCCCTCCTCGCCCAGACCACCCCCACCGAAGCTGTCCACCTCCTCGACGCCCCCGACCAGGCGCCACCCCAGCCTCTTGCCCCCCACAGCGCCGATGCCCCCGCGCCGTCAGGCCCCCTCCGCGCCGCGCTGGAGGACACCCGTCGCTCCTGGCCGCTCGCCCTCTTCCACCTCCTCATCCTCGGAGGCACCGTCGGCTACGCCGCCACGGCCACCGCGCAGCCCACCGAAGCCGCTGGCCTCACCCCCGAGCTGCTCCAGGACGCCGCCGGGAACCCCTGGGCCACCGTCGTCGTCGCCTCCCTCTTCGTCGCCTCTCAGTTCATCGCTGCCTGGGACCGCTCCGCCAAGGTCCGTGCTGCCGACCTCGAAGCCGCCAAGCTCAAGATCGAGCTGCTGGAGAAGGAGGCGCTGGTTGCCGCCAAGGAGATCGCCAAGCTGGAGGCCAGGGCGGAGCTGGCCTCCCTGCGGGAAGGCGATGCGAAGGCGGCTGTGAGCGGGGTGGTTGGACGGGGGGATTGACGCCCGCTGTGGCGTGCTCCGCGCACTTTTGTCCTGGGGCATTCCATTGCCCCGATATTGCCCCGCAGGGTTCACCGGGGCTGGTCCAGGTTGGTCAGGGAGGGGCAGGCAAGAAAAAGTTCAGGCCCGTCTGAGACGGGCCTGAACCGGGAGAGTCCGATGAGCTCCAGGTTGTTGACTATGGAGGCGGCGGGAGTTGAACCCGCGTCCGCAGACTGTCCACTTGACGTTCCTACGTGCGTAGTCAGCGATCGATACCACCCCGCTTCGGTTCGCTGACCAACGTGTTCGGGGTGAGCGTGTCTACTGTTTCGCCTCTGGGCCCGACACACTGGCTCAGAATGGCTAGCGCTGCTGTTTTACGCCTCTTCCCCCCCCGCAGGTCAAGAGGAGGAGAAACGGGGGGTGCATATGACCCCCTTTGCACTCGAAGCGAACTCTAAAAAGAATTACGCAGCGAGGGCGTACTCAACGTTGTCGTTGGCACATAAAAGGTCCAGCTTGATAACGGGGCCAGCTGGTCCCCGGCACGCAACGCCAGCTTCTCAATCCACGTCGAGACCGTTTCGCCCCCGTGTTGAGCGCTGGTTGTGTTTTGGGTTGTAGGCGCTCGCCTCTCCCCTCCGCACAGGGGAGCAACATAGTCATCCTGCGCGCTTCGTCAAGGGGTCAACGCGCGCGTCGTGTTCAGAAGGTGGCTGTGAAGGTCTGTTTGAGCTCCCAGGGGTGTTCCCGGTGAGTGTTGTCTCCGGTGATGAGGAGCGAGGCGGCCTCTCCGGGGATGAAGTAGCCGAGCCGCGCTTCGTAGGTGAAGCCAGGGTAGAGCTTCCAGCGGAGGTTGAGGTCGATCTCCTGTCCGAGGTCCTGCGCGGTGTGTCGTGTGGGTGCTCCCTGGGCGTCGAAGCCGCGGACGGGTCGCGTGGCGCGGAGCCAGGCGGCGACGAGCTCGACGCGGAGGGTTTCGAGCGGCTCGGCGCCGAGGGCGGCGAGGAGGAGCGTGGTGTTCTCGAGCTCGCGGTAGCCGCGGGAGACGGGTGAGCCGAGGCCCTGGGGGGAGATCCCGTTGAGGTCGGGCATGACGGAGTCCTCCCAGACGTTGAGGAGATCCCAGGAGCCCATCGTCTGGATTTTGTTGATGTTTCCTCGCCCATGGGCGATGTCGTCATCCCCTGAGCCGCGGCCGAGGGTGATGTTGAGGTCGAGGGGGAGGGGTTGTGTGTTGAGCTTCAGGCTGGCCTGCGCGAGCAGGTTGTAGCCGCGCAGCGCGCCGTTGTTGAGGTCGAGGAGCCCTGCGGCGTGGTCGTTGTTGTCGACGCGGTCCTCTCCGTGGAGGTAGTCGATCTCGAAGCGGAGGTCGAGTCCGCGGAGGAGGTCGAGGTGTGCGTCGCCGGCGATGCCGAAGGCCCAGGCCTGGGTGATCTGGGGTGTGAAGCGTGCCTGGAGGTAGCCGAGTCCGTTGGGGAGGTAGGCGTAGTCGGGTTGTTGTGAGCGGTCGGTGTAGTAGAGGGTGAAGGCTTCGAGGTGGAGGCGGTCGCGTCGGAGGAGGGCGCGGAGTCCGAGGAGGTCGGCGTCGTCCTGCGCGCCGTGGTCGTTCAGGAGGAGGGCCGTGGGGGCTTTGTAGGAGTCGCGTCCTTCGGAGATCCTGGCCCAGAGGAGGTCGACGCTGCCGAGGTCCTCGTCGGAGGCGGAGACGATGACGCCGTCGTGGTCGTGATCGAGGACGAGCTTGTTGCCGACGCTGAAGTATTGTCGTCCTGCGGTGACGCGGAGGGGTGTGGCGGGGATGTCGACGTAGAGGTAGGCGTGGTCGACGTGTATGGCGTAGTGGGTGTCTTTGGAGCCGAAGAGCTTGTAGGGGTTGTAGGTGGTGGTGGGTGAGCCGTCGGGGTTGAGGGCGGGGACGTTGTCGGGTGAGTTGTCTACGCCCCACCAGCCCTGGGCGGCGTCGAGGCGCGCGGCGACGCCGTAGCGTGCCTTGCCTGCGCGGAGCTGGACGCGGAGGAGCTGGACGATGTAGTCGGCGTCGTCGAGGGGGAGGTCCTGCCCGAGGAGGAGGTTGTGCTGGCTGAGGCCCCAGAGGGTGTAGAGTCCGGAGAGATCGACGCGGAGGGTGTCTTCCTGGGGTGTGGTGCTCTGGGCGTGGGCGCTGTGGAGGGTGAGGAGTATGAGGAGGGTGGTGACGAGGGCGCAGGTGGAGCGGAGGCGTCGCCTGGATGGTGCCATGGTGTATTCTCCTTGAGCTGTACGGATGATTGAATGGTTAAGTGGCCGGTCTCATGACGTGGGCGGCGATCTTGAGGGCGAGGGTGTATACGAGGAGCCCGGCGGCCCAGATTCCGACGGTGACCTTCCACTCGGTGAGGCTGGGCGTGTATTCGACGATCTCGTGAAGGGTGCTTGGGATGAAGCCGGGGACGATGAGGCCCATGCCTTTCTCGATCCAGACGCCGACGAAAGTCATGGCGCAGGCGAGGACGAGGAGGGGTGTGCGGGTGCGTATGGCGGGTGTGAGGAGGAGGAGGGCGGCGGTGATGTTGAGCGCGATGGCGGTCCAGATCCAGGGGACGAGGCCGTCGTGTCCGTGGAGTCCGAAGTAGAGGTAGATCGCGGAGGCGGTGTGTGAGCCGCCGGTGTAGAGCTCGGTGAAGACCTCGGAGAGGACCATGAAGAGGTTGAGGAGGACGGTGATCCGCATGATGGAGATGAGGGTCTGGACGGGTCCATCTCCCCGGACGAAGCCTCGGGTCATCTTTTTAAGGATCAAGAGGGTGATGATGATGAAGGCGGGTCCTGTGACAAAGGCGGAGGCGAGGAAGCGTGGGGCGAGGATGGCGGTGTTCCAGAAGGGTCGTCCGCCGAGCCCGCAGTAGAGGAAGGCGGTGACGGTGTGTATGCTGATGGCCCAGATGATGGAGAGGAAGACGAAGGGGACGTACCATCGTTTGGAGGGAGCTTGACCGATGAAGCGGGAGTAGAGGAGGTAGCCGCAGACGTGGAGGTTGAGGAGGAGGTAGCCGCTGAGGACGAGGACGTCCCAGGTGAGCATGGAGACAGGCCAGTTGAAGCGTCCGACGCCGGGGAGGATGTGCCAGAAGCGGTCGGGTCGTCCGAGGTCGACGTTGACGAAGAGGAGGCACATGACGATGGCGGCGATGGCGAGGAGCTCCCCGACGATGACGGCGTCGTGCATGTCCCGGTCGTGGTAGAGGTAGGCGGGGATGACCATCATGACGCCGCCTGCGGCGAGGCCGACCATGAAGGTGAAGTTGGCGATGTAGAGCCCCCAGGAGACGTGGTCGTTCATGTGGGTGAGGGCCATGCCTTCGGCGGTCTGGTGTGCCCAGGCGTTGAGGCCGACGAGGGCGAGGGCGGTGAGGAGGATCATCCAGGCGTAGAAGGCGAGCGAGCCGTCGGTGGCTTGTCGGAGCGCGCTGAGGAGGAAGCGGGGGTAGGTGGTGAGGTGGCTCTCGGGCGAGAGGCGTGTGTCCATGGCGTGGTTCCTTGTCTGGAGGCGCGGCTCTTTAGACGTCAAAAAAATAGAAAAATGAGGGTTTGGTGCCGAGCTCTTCTTTCAGGACGAAGACGCGCTTGTTTTCGAGGACCCACCGGATGTCGGAGTCGGGATCGAGGACGTTACCGAAGACGCGCGCTCCGGTGGGGCATGCTTCGAGGCAGGCGGGGAGGCGTCCGCTGCGTGTGCGGTGGAGGCAGAAGGTGCACTTCTCCATGACGCCTGCGGGTCGGATGCGGTTGGAGAGGTAGGCCTGTACGGGGTTGATCTCGTCGGCGGGGATGGAGGGCTTCTTCCAGTTGAAGCGTCGGGCGTGGTAGGGGCAGGCGGCCTCGCAGTAGCGGCAGCCGATGCACCAGTTGTAGTCGATGACGACGAGCCCGTCGCGCTCCTTCCAGGTGGCTTCGACGGGGCAGACCTTGACGCAGGGTGGGTTGTCGCACTGCTGACACTGGACTGGCATGTAGTACTTGCCTTGTGCAGGCACGGGGTGGTCGTAGTCTGCGGTGCCGCGCTCCATGTCGAGGCTGCCCTGCTCCATCTCCAGGACGCGGATGTAGGACTGTTGGGTGTCGCGGTCGTGATTGTTCTCGTGGTGGCAGGCTTCGACGCACTTGCGGCAGCCGATGCAGACGCTGAGGTTGAGCGCGTAGGCGAACTTGACGCCGGGCAGGGGGCGGAGGTCTTCGATGTGGACCTCGGCGCCGTAGTCCTGGAGGGTCTCGTCTTCGAGGCGTCGCAGGACGTCTCGGAGGGCCTCGGGGGTGAGCTCGCGGTAGTGTCTCTGGAGGAAGGCGTCCACGGAGAGCCCTTCGGTCCAGGCCTGGAGGGGTGCGAGGGCGCGTCCGAAGGCGGCGGCGCCGAGGAGCGCGCCGAGCCCTTTGAGGGCGTCGCGTCGTGTGAGCGGGGTCATGGGTGTGCTCCGTCGTGCGGTGTGGGGAGGTCGCGCGGGGGTGCCGCGGGCATGACCTGGGTGATCGCTGGCGCGTGGGGGTCGTGGCAGACGACGCAGGCGTTGCGCGTGCGCGGTCCGCGGGTGCGATCCCAGGCGCCGCGCATGCCGCCGTGGGCGCCGTGCTTGTAGTCTCGGTGTTGCGTACCGTGGCATTGTCCGCAGAGTGAGTTGACCTCTTCAAAGGGGAGCGTGGAGCCATCGGCGAGCCGGAGGCGGTCGCGGTCGTCGGGGTGGTGGCAGGCGGCGCAGGGGAGGTGTCCGTGTTGGAGGTTGAGGCCTGCGTGGACGGTCTGGATGAGGTGGGGTGAGCCCTTCATGGGTTGTCCGCGCTCGGCGTCGTGGCAGGTGGAGCAGCGGACCTGGAGGGGTCGCCCGTGGGTGTCGAGGTGTGTGTGTGATTCGAGGCGTCCGAAGCCTTCGGGGAGGAGGATGTGCTCGGGCTGTGGGGTGGGGTGGGGCGGCGTGGGTTCGGCGGTCTCGAGGGCGCGGTCCTGGGTGCAGGCGAGCGCGGTGAGGAGGAGGGCTGTGGTGAGGAGGTGGCGCATGGGGGTCGTGGCCTCCGGGGCGGTTGGCGTGCGGTGCGCTGGGCGCCGAGGGGGGGAGAATCAAGGTTCGGGCCATGTTTTATGCATCGTGTCTGGCCTGCTTTGTGCTCCAAGGGTGCGGAGGCCGGGGGGCGCGGCGTTGAAGGAGGTCGAGCATGCCTGTCTATGGTCTGGTGGTGACGCTTGAGAGAGGCGCGGCGTGCCGCGCAGGCGTGTGCGCAGCGCTGGAGGCGGACCCGCGCTTCCTGGTGGGGTCGGAGGGCTCGGAGCGTCTCCCGGTGGCGCTCGCGTGCGCGGGGCTGGAGGAGGAGGAGGCGGCGTTGAGCTGGCTGGAGGGGCTGTCGGGGGTGCTCTTTGTGGATACAGTTTTTGTTGATTTCTCGGATATAGAGTCGCTGGACCGGCTGCCGCGCCGACGGCGCGGCCCCTCACAGGGGAGGTGATCGCGATGAGCGTGGATCGTCGTTCATTTTTGAAGCTCTCGGCGTTGAGCGCCGCCACGGCGGCTGTCTCGGGCAGCGGCGTGGCGTCTGCGGAGCCGGAGGGGCTGGACCCCGCGCTGCGGGCGCGCTACGGCGCGGGGGTGACGTGGGACAAGGCGCCGTGTCGGTTCTGCGGTACGGGCTGCCACGTGCAGGTGGGGGTGGAGGGGGGGCGGGTGGTTGGGGATCGCGGCGGCCTCGA
>CAUJGC010000473.1 GCA_963169075.1 Myxococcota bacterium | reverse complement strand
CTCCCTTCAGACGCCTTCCTGGCCTTCACAGGTCGCGTTTGACCTCCACACGCCACAGCCGCGTGGCGGCGATGCTTCGAGCCCTTTGAAGTCAGAACGTCCAAAAACCTTATCCCACGACCTCGTGACGGGGGGACACCGTCGGGTCGCTGGGGACGGGGGCGACGGGTCGTTGGGGATGGGGGCGACGGGTCGCTGGGGACCGGTGGCGAGCGAGCGCAGCGAAGCAGGACGTTACGCAGCCGGGGGGTCACCCCACCGCCGCCGCGACGATCCCGGCGTCGCGGGTGCAGTCGTTGAGCCCCACCCCGCGCAGCCCGTTCCCGGTCAGGTGCAGCCCCGGGACGCGCTCCAGCGCCCGCTCGATGCGCCGCACCCGCGCCCGATGCCCGCGGGTGTATTGCGGGATGCCCTGGCGCCACGCGATGTCCTGCGTCATCACGGGCGCCTCGCGCAGCCCCATCAAGAGCCCCAGCTCGGCCTGAGCCACCTCCAGCAGCGCCTCCAGGGAGAGGCCCATGATGGCGGGATCGTGTACGCCGCCCCACATCGTCCGCATCAGCACCTTGCCCTGGGGGGCCTGCGGCGGGAAGATCGAGGAGGTCCACAGGCACCCCAGCATCCGCACCCCCTGCCCTCGGGGCACCAGGAAGCCGAAGCCGTCCGGGCGCTCCCGGAACGCGCCTGCCTCAAAGCCCAGCGCCAGCACCCGCACGTCCGCCGACTGGATCCCGTCCAGCTCCCCGGCGATCTCGGGCGCGACCCGGCGCAGCAGCGCCGCCGCCCGCGCAGACGGCAGCGCCAGGACGACCTGCGCAGCCTCCAGCGTCTCACCCCGCGTCGTCGTCACCCGCCAGCCTGCGCCGACGCGCTCCAGCGACGCCGCAGGCGTCTCCAGCCGCAGCGAGCCCCCAAGCGACTCCGCCAGCTTCGCGGTCAGCACGCCCACCCCGCCTGCGAACGACGTCAGCCGACCCCCGCTCGGGTCGCCGCCGCCGCTCCCCCGGAGCTGCTTGAGCACCATCGCCGCGAAGAGCCCCCCATACTCCGCCTCCATCTGCCGCATCCGGGGGAAGAGCGCGTCCAGCGAGGTCGCCGCCGCATCCCCCGCCGTGATCCCGATCACCATCGGGCGCACGAAGGCGTCAGCGAACTCGCGCCCCAGGCGCCGCGCGGCGAACTCCAGCACCGTCTCCTCCTCCTCCTGACCCCAGGACGGCATCAGCGGCTCCAGGAGCACCCGCGCCTTCGCCGCTGGCGAGAGGAGCGGGCTCTTCAGGAACGACGGCGGCGAGAGCGGCAGCGGCACCAGCTCGCCATCACGCGCCAGCAGGCGCCGGCTCGCGCTGGGATCGGCGGGCAGCAGCGCCTCCCCAAGCCCCAACGCCCGCGCCAGCTCCAGCGTCGAGGTCACGTTGGTCAGGAATCCGTTGGGCCCCAGATCTACAGTAAAACCAGACACCTGGCGGCTCCTTGCCGTGCCGCCGGGCGCGCTGTCCGCCTCCAGGACGATCACCTCCGCTTCAGCACGTCGCTGCCGCAGGTGCCACGCCGTCGCCAACCCCGAGATGCCGCCGCCGATCACGATCACCGGTGCGCTCATGGCTCAGATCCACCGCCCGCGCTGGAGGCCCGAGGCGCCGCCGCCGCGCACGGAGGGCCGCATCTCCAGCGCCCGCGCCCGGTCGAAGCCGCGCACCACGTTCACCAGATGCGCCACGTGCTCCACCGGCGCCTCCTTCATCATCCCGTGCCCCAGGTTGAAGATGTGCGCCCCGTCCAGGCCTTCCCGCAGGATGCGCAGCGCCTCCACCTCGATCTCGCTCGTCGTCCCCAGCAGCACCGCCGGGTCCAGGTTGCCCTGGAGGCACCGCGTCCCGAAGGCCTCCCGCGCCGCAGGGATCGGCATCCGCCAGTCCAGGCTCATCACCTCGCAGGGCAGCTCGTTGATCGCCCCGCTCAGGTGCGACGCCCCCACCGCGATGTAGATCCGCGGCACGTCCAGATCGGTCAGCGCGTCGAAGACGCGCAGCGCATACGGCAGCCCGAAGCGACGGTAGATGACCTCGTCGTGCAGCCCCGCCCACGAGTCAAAGAGCTGGATCGCCTGCGCACCCGCCTCCACCTGCGCCCGCAGGTAGCGGATCGTCACCTCCGTCAGCTTCTCCAGCAGCGCGTGCGCCAGCGACGGCTCGCGGCGCAGAAATTGCCGGAAGAGCGCGTAATCTTTGCTGCCCTTGCCCTCCACTGCGTAGGTCGCCAGCGTCAGCGGCGCCCCGCCGAAGCCGATCAGCGCCGTCTCCTCCTTCAGCTCACCCCGCAGGATCCGCAGCGTCTCCATCACGAACGTCGCGATCTCCTCCGCCGCCGGCACCCGCACCTGCTCCACGTCCGCCGCCGTGCGCGCCGGGTTCGCGAAGACCGGCCCCGGGTTGAAGTCGATCTGGAACCCCATCGGCGCCAGCGGCGTCATGATGTCCGAGAAGAGGATCGCCGCGTCCAGCTCGAAGCGGCGCAGCGGCTGGAGCGTCACCTCCGCCGCCACCTCCGGCGTCCGGCACATCTCCCAGAAGGTGTAGCGCTCCTTCAGCGCCATGTACTCCGGCAGGTAGCGCCCCGCCTGCCGCATCATCCAGAGCGGCGCCCGCTCCGTGAACTCACCCCACGCCGCCTTCAAGAAGAGACTCATCCCGTGCTCCTCGCCGTCTCGTGTCGCCAACTCGCGCCAGAGGCGGCGCGCTCGCCGCCAGAGTGCAGAGCGCGCCGCGCGGTGTCAACCGCGACCCCCCCGGCCCCGTAACCTCCTGCTCGCTGCGCTCGCAGGAGGAACGGGGCCGGTCCCCCCCGTGACGGGGGGACACCGACCTCCCTCGCTGCGCTCGCTCGCCATGTGCTCGCTGCGCTCGCCACCCGTCCCCCAGCGACCCGTCGGTGTCCCCCCGT
>CAUJGC010000472.1 GCA_963169075.1 Myxococcota bacterium | reverse complement strand
GGGGGGGCCGGGGGCGTTCGCCGGGCCAAGCCCGGCGTTACGCCCCCGGGGGGGTCAGGTGTCGTCGCTCTCGTCGCCGTCGTCCTCCAGCTCCACACCTTCGGCGCCGTTGATGCGCTCGCGCAGCTCCTTGCCGACCTTGAAGTGAACCGAGCGCTTGGGGTCCACCTCGACGGGGACGCTGGTGCGGGGGTTGCGGCCGGTGTAGCCGTCGTAGACGCGGACCGCGAAGGTGCCGAAGCCGCGCATCTCGATGCGCTTGCCTTCAGCGAGCGCGTTGGTCATGGTGTCGAAGATGGTGTTGATGACCTGACGAGCCCGCTTGCGCGGGAGATCGGCGTCAGCCGCGACAGCGTCGATCAGCGAGGATTTGGTCATGGGCATGGTGGATCTCAGCAGAGAAGTTGAGGGATCAATCATCAGGCCACGCATCACAAGAGGCCCCAGCCTTGGCCTATGATAACGTGAAACCTGTGTTACCGCAAGTGCGCAAAGGTAGGATAAGGTGCTCAACGCTCGCGCTCCTCGCCCTGGTGGGCGTGGGCTGCGCAACATCGCCCGCTACTGCGCCTGCGGTGATTACGCCCCCTCCGGTGGAGGAGGCGCCGCCTGACATTGCATATATCATGGAAGGGGTCCGCGTCGAGGGGAACTCCAAGACCTCCGCACGCTTGGTGGAGAGCCTCCTGGAGCTGCCCCTGGGGGAGCCCGTCCATGTGAGCGCGCTGGAGCCGATCCAGCGCCGCCTCCTGAGCACCGGCTACTTCAGCCGTGTCGAGGCGCGCCTCGACCGCGGCTCCGAGCGCGGCCGCGTCATCCTCGTCGTCGAGGTCGAGGAGCGCAACACGGTCATCCTCAGCGACGTCATCCTGGGCTCCAGCAGCGAGCACCCCTTCTGGGGCGGGCTGGACGTGGTGGAGGGCAACCTCTTCGGGCAGGGGCTCACGCTGGGCGGGGCCTTCGTCGTCGGGGACGGGCAGCAGGGGTATCGCCTCCAGCTCGCGGACCCGTGGGCCTTCTCGGCGCCGCTGCGCCTCTCCGCCGAGGCCTACTACCTCCAGGGCGCCGAGGGTGTCTTTGCGGACGCCGACCGGGTGGGCTCGGTGGGGTTCGAGCGGGCTGGCGGCGAGGTGGGCGTGGGATTCTATCCGCTGGCGCTGCTGGGGGTTTTTCTGGATGTGGGGGTGGAGTGGCTGGACGTGAGCCACCGGGGGGTCCCCGCCGATCTCGGCGCGCCGGAGGGCACCTCCGCCAACCCGACGCTGCGCGTGACGCTGGATCATGACACGCGGGATGATCCGCTGGTGCCGCGCTCGGGTTACCGGCTCAACTTCTCGATGCAGAGCGGCGCCCCGCTCTGGGGGAGCGACTTCGACTATGTGAAGATGGTCCTGCGGACCTCGCTGCATCGGGGGTTGGCCTTTGGGGCGGTGGGGCATGTGCTGCGCTTTGATCTCTTCGGGGGGATCGTGCTCGGGGACGCGCCCTGGTATGAGCGCTTCTTCATCGGGGACGTCTCCAGCCTGGTGCCGGGGCGGGATCTGGGGATGAGCTTCTCGACGCGGCCGGGGCTGGATCTCTTCTCGCGGGGGGCCGATCGCCTGAGCTACGAGTCCGTCATGGCGGGGGGCGGCGTCGAGTACGGCGTCCCGCTCATGCAGGGCCCCGCGCCTTTCTACCGGGTCGAGTTCTTCCTGGGGGTGGGCCTCTACGGGATGACGACCCCGGACGATCTCCCGCGCGCGCGTCGCCTGAGCCTCGGCATCGCGGCGCCTGCGGACCCGTCCAGCTCGATCTTTCCGATCGATCTCACCTTCGATCTGGGCTTTCGGGCGGAGACGCCCATCGGCGTCTTCGGCCTGAGCTTCGCCAACGGCCTGGCCCTGGTCCCCTTCTGATGGAGGCGTCCCCTTGAGGCGAGCGGTGCCCAACGCGCGGCGACGACCCGCCGCCGCGCTCTGCGCGGCGACAGCGGCTCTCTGCGCCCTCGCCGCCGCGCCGCGCCGCGCCGCCGCCGAGCCCTCCGCCGCCTGCGCCGCCTCCCCGCGCGGCGACGTCACCTGCGCCGTGGACCTGCGCGACGCGCTGGACGCCGAGATCGCCAAGCGCCTCAAGAGCGGCTTTCAGAACGTCCTCCTCTACCGCATCTATATAAGGCGCGCCAGCGACGGCGAGCCCGTCGCCCTCACCGTCCAGCGCCACCTCCAGATCTACGAGCTCTGGGATGACGTCTTCTACCTCTACCGCAACGGCTCCCGCGCCGACTCCCGCGCCCACCGTCAGCTCCCCCCCCTCCTTGATGAGGTCGCCACCTTCAAGATCCTCGCCGCCGAGCAGCTCCCCCCAGGCGCCTACTACGCCGACGTCATCCTGGAGCTGAACCCCCTCAGCGAAGCCGAAGAGGCCGAGATCCGCGCCTGGATCGCCCGCAGCCGCGGCGGACACCGCACCTTCGCCACCGGCGACCGCAGCTTCTTCGGCACCTTCGTCTCCCTCTTCGTCAACATCCGCCCCGGCTCCGCCGAGCTCACCGTCCGCCAGGCCTCACCCCGCTTCGAGGTCCCCCCACCCGCCCCAGGCTCACCATGAAGCGCTTCGTCTGGAAGGTCATCGGCCTCGTCCTCCTCGTCTCCGTCCTCCCCCTCCTCGCCTCCGGCCTCATCATCCAGAGCCTCTTCCGTCGCGCCGTCGCCGAAGGCTTCCGCGAGGACATCGACGGCGGCCTCGAACAAGCCGCCGCCATCCACCGCGAGAACTTCGCCCTCCGCCGACAGCTCATGCAGGCCGAGAGCCAGCGCCTCGCCTTGGACCCCGCCCTGCGCCGCGCCCTCGAAGCCCGCGACCCCGACGCCGCCCAGCGCTGGCTCGACGCCCTCGCCCTGGACCTGGCCGACGACGAGCAGGCCATCAGCCGCGTCGAGATCGCACCCCTCCCCGACCTCACCTCCCCCGAGGCCGCCTCTCCCCTCCCGCTCGCCGCCCTCGACCGACGCGCCGACTTCCCCGCCGACGCCTGGCGCGCCCGCGAGGTCGCCGTCCCCATCCCCTCCGAGGCCGGACCCCACGAGGTCCGCGTCACCTTCGTCGTCCCCTGGTCCCGCTTCGACCGCTTCGAAGACCTCGGCAAGCTCCAGCGCTACCACGCCAAGCTCGACGAGGACCGCGCCTCCCTCTCCGCGGCCTACACCAAGACCTTCTTCCTCCTCGCCGGAGGCGTCCTCCTCGTCTCCCTCACCCTGGCCCTCCTCTGGGCCCGCGCCACCACCCGCCCCCTCACCCTCCTGGCCGAAGGCGCCGGGCGCGTCGGACGCGGCGACCTCGACGTCGCCATCCCCGTCCGCGGACAGGACGAGGTCGCACGCCTCACCCTCGCCTTCAACGCCATGGTCGTCGAGCTGCGCGCCGCCCGCACCCGCCTCGCCTATCTCGAGCGCGTCTCCGCCTGGCAGGAGATCGCCCGACGCCTCGCCCATGAGATCAAGAACCCCCTCACCCCCATCCTCCTCGCCGTTCAGCAGCTCGACCGCAAGTTCGATGACTACACCGACCAGCCCGCCCGCTACCGACGCCTCCTCACCGACGCCCTGGAGATCGTCACCGAAGAGGTCGAGGTCCTCCGCGCCCTCGTCTCCGAGTTCAGCGACTTCGCACGCCTCCCCCGCGTCGAGCCCCGCCCCGCCCGCGTCGACGCCTTCGCCGCCGATCTCCTCCGCACCAACCCCCACCTCGAACCCCTCACCGCGCTCCTCCCCTCACCCGATCCCCCCGAGGCCCTCACCGCCGCCCTCGACCCCGCCCTCATGCGCCGCGTCCTCGTCAACCTCCTCGACAACGCCCGCGACGCCCTCCCCACCCCTCACCCCGACTCGCCTATCACCCTCCGGGTCTCCCGACAGGGCCAGGCCGTCTGCATCGCTGTCCAGGACTGCGGCTGCGGCGTCCCGCCCGCCGACCTGGAGCGCATCTTCGAGCCCTACCACACCACCAAGGACCACGGCACCGGCCTCGGCCTCGCCATCGTCCGCAAGATCGTCATCGAGCACGGCGGCGACATCCGCGCCCTCTCCCCGCCCCCCGACGCACCCCAGGGCACACGCATGGAGATCCTCCTCCCCGCCATAGATCCACGCGACGCCCCGTGATACCATCTCCGACCAGCACGCCGCAGCGCCTCGCTCCCCTGCGGCACCTCGTTATATCCAGGAAATCAATGGAGCAGCTATGGGAATTCTAGACTTCTTCAAGTCCACCCAGAAGCGCGTCGCCGCGCTGGCCGCCACCATGAGCGGGGTCGATCCCAAGGGCATGACCCTCATGACCGAGGCCTCCGAGTGGATGGCCGAGCTCAAAGAGGACGACATCCGCCGCCAATACATCCCGCAGCACCTCCTGGAGCCCACCTACTACCTCTTCAGCAACAACCGCGAGTACGGCACCGTCGTCCGGGTCGACAAGGAGTTCCTCCACATCCGCCTCCCCTACGAGATCGAGGTGCCCCCCGCCATCCGTGTCCCCCACTCCCACGTCTTCCGCAAGCTCCCCATCCGCGCCCTCGCCGCCCTCGACGGCCAGCGCGCCCAGAAGGTGATCCGCAACGTCCTCAAGGACGCCACCCGCTGCTACAACGAGCACGTCAAGCTCTGCGAGGTCTGCTTCAACCAGGTCCCCCCCCGGCGCTACCCCGGCGACCCCGAGGTCAAGGTCCTCGGGCCCCCCGCCGACAAGTTCACCATCTGCTCCACCTGCCTCAAGAAGAACGAAGCGAAGAAGGCGGCCGCTTCGGCTGCGTAAGCTCCGGGCGAGCAGCCCCGTGAGGGCAACCCCCCCGGCTGCGTAAGCTCCTGCTCCGCTTCGCTTCACAGGAGCAACGCAGCCGGTCCCCCCCGTGACGGGGGGACACCGACGGGTCGCGCCCCGTCCCGACCGGTGGCGAGCGGAGCGAGCGGGTGGCGAGCGAGCGCAGCGAGGCGAGCGAGCGCAGCGAGGGAGGTCGGTGTCCCCCCGTCACGGGGGGGACCGGCTGCGTTGCTCCTGTGAAGCGCAGCGGAGCAGGAGCTTACGCAGCCGGGGGGGTTGCCGTCACGGGGGGGACCGGCTGCGTTCCGCCGACGAGCGAAGCGATGTCGGCGGTTACGCAGCCGGGGGGGTCAGTACGCCATATAGGCGTCGCGGTTGGAGGCGCGGTTGCGCTTGATGAGGTGGCGGGTGGACTCGGCGGCGGAGGGCTCGGCCTCGCGGACCTCCAGGGTGGCGGTGTTGAGCTTGTCGGCGTCTTTGCTGAGGTTGTCGAGGGCGTCGCCGCCGCGGAGGCCGAGGCGCGCCGAGGAGAGATCGGCGCGCTTGGCGTCGAGGTCGCGCTTGCGATCTTCGAGGAGCTGCTGGGCGCGCTCGCGGTTGCCTGTCTCCAGCTCGCGCATGGCGGCTTCGAGGGTCTGGGCGTTGCGGATCTTCTCCAGGCGGGCCAGGACCTCGGCGTTGCGCCAGGCGTGGACCTGGGCGGCGTCGTGGGTCGGGGCGGCGGTGAGCTGGATGGCGTGGCGCCGTGCGTCGCGGTCGCTGAGGCGGGTGTAGGTGAGCGTGGCGTCAGCCACCGGGAAGGTGTCGGCGTGGCGCGCGTCGAGGCGCAGCTCCAGGAGGAGGGAGGCGTTGCGCCCGCTGGGGAAGGCCGCCAGCGGCACCCGGAGGGTCTGATCGTCCAGGCGGGTGAAGGGGAAGCCGTGGAGGGTGTCGAGGCGGACCCCCGGATGCAGCCGGATCTCCAGCGTCGCGTTGTCCGCGATGACGCTCTGGAGCGAGGCGATCTCGCGGTCGAAGGCCGGGGCCACGTCAGCCGCCGAGGCGAGGAAGTAGTAGTTGCCAGCGCCGCTGTCCGCGATGCGGGTGAGCATCTTCTCGTCGTAGTCGGCGCCCAGCCCCATCGAGGTCGTGGACACGCCGCGCTTGAGGAGGTCCGCGGCGAGGTCGGCGCAAGCCTCCTGCTCGCTGGCGCGACCGTCGCTGAGGAGGATGACGCGGCGCACGCGCCCCGCGTCGGCGGGGAGCGCGGCGAAGGTGGAGTCTGCGAGCTGGAGCGCGCCGCGGATGTTGGTGCC
This sequence comes from Myxococcota bacterium, assembly GCA_963169075.1. Lineage (GTDB taxonomy): Bacteria > Myxococcota_A > Bradymonadia > Bradymonadales > CAUJGC01. The sequence continues at coordinate 21,073 of CAUJGC010000472.1, read as the reverse complement.
GCCTCGGGCCTGGAGGCGCTGGATCGTCTGCTGGAGCGTGGCGGGGTCGGGGGCGCTCAGGGGGTAGTCCAGGTGCGCGCGGCTCTCGTAGGAGATCACCGCCACGCGATCCCCCGGCTTGAGGCGCTGCGTGAACGCCAGCGCCGCGCGCTGCGCGTCGAGGAGCTTGCGCCCCTTCATGGAGCCGCTGCGATCCATGACGAGGATGACGTCCATGGGGACGTCCGCGCGGGCCTCGATCTTCGGCGCGTCCACATCCAGCTGGAGCGCCACCGGGAGGTCCACCTGATCGGCCTGGACCCAGGCGTGGGAGAGCTGGCCGCGGAGCGTCAGCGGGGCGCCGTCCATCGCCGTCCCCGTAGGCGGCGTGGCCGCAGGCGCGGGCGGCGGCGTCGCAGGCGGCGCCCCCAGGACAGGCGCCGCAGGCGCCGCGCTGGTCGGCGCCAGGCCCAGGAGGGGCGCGCTGGCCGGGCGCGGCGCCTCCGGGGTCGCCACGTGCAGCGGGGTGGGCGTTGCGGCGGGCTCCTCCTGCGGGAGCGTCACCGCGGCCACAGCCGCGCCGCCAAGAACCGAGAGGGTGAGGAGGCCGAGGAGGATGCGCTCACGCATGATGTTGCTCCGGGGTCAGGCGCCAGGGAGGGCGAGCCAGGTTCACAGCCGGGTTGCAACGTCGCTGCGGCGCGTTGGGTCTAAAATAAATGTCCGGGGAGCGCTCGCTGCGCTCGGCGGCTCACGGGGTGGCGAGATCGAAGTGGAGGAGGTTGGGTCGCTGGGCGTCGTGGAAGAGCGCCTCGGCGTGGAGCGGGACGTCGAGCTGGACGCGCGGGGGGGAGGTCTTGAGGGAGATGGGGTAGGTGAGGCCCGAGGCGTCGGGGGTGGGGAGGCCTGCGCTGCGGAGGTCGTCGCGGGTGGGGGTGGCGCCGGGGTGATCGAGGAGGTAGCGGCGGTAGCTGATGGCGGTGATGAGGAGGGCCTGGCGGGTCCAGCTGGCGTGGAGGCGGGCCTCGTAGCGGGTGAGGGTGTTGCTGGCGGCGATCTGGAGGAGGGGGTTGATGGAGTCGGCCTGCTCCTGGGCCTGGCGCTCGGTGAGGGCGCGGCGGTCCTCGAAGGGGGCGTGGGCGGCCTGGAGCTGCTCGCGCCACATGCGGGTGTGGTGATCGCGGAGATCGCGCATCAAGAGGCGATCCATGGGGCCGGAGGACCAGGTCTGGCCGCCGGGGTGCTGGGGTGGGAGGTCGAAGCCTTCGGCGTCTTCGGGGAGGAGGTAGAGGGTGGTGAGGAGCAGCTCGGCGCGGAGGAGGTGGGGGATCGGGTCGACGCGGCGCTGGAGCTGCTCCTGGAGGGCGTCGCTGAGGTAGCGGAGGGTGTCGGCGTCGAGGGCGCCCTGGCGTGTCCAGGCTGCGAGCAGGTCGAGGAGGGCGTCGCGGCAGGCGGCGCCGATGAGGGCGCTGAGGAGGCCAGCGCCGTGCTCGAGATCTTCGCTGAAGCGGAGGGAGGCGAGGAGGCGCTCGACGGCGGGCCGGGTCCTGCCCTGAAGGCGCTCGATCTCCGCGAGGAGGAGGGCGCTGTGGTTGAGCGCGAGGAAGGGGAGGACGGGGCGGGTCTGGTTGGGCTGGGTGTAGGTCCAGGGGTCGAAGAGGGCGTGGGGGGCGGCGCTCTGCTGGCGCTGGCTGCCCTGACGGAGGAGGCGGAGGGCGTCGCGGCTCTGGAGGAGGTCTTCGCAGAGGCGGGGGTCCTGGGGCAGCTCGGGGAGGTGTCGGCGGAGGAGGTCGGGCGCGAGGCCGAGCGAGGCGCAGGCGGCGGGGAGGGTGGGTGGAGGCTCGGGGGTGGAGGTGGGGGGCTGGCCTGCGGCGACGCGGAGGGCGAGGGGCTTGAGGCCGGGGGGGGGATCGCCCAGATCGGCGCGGCGCTGCCAGGCGCTTCGGTAGTCTTCGGCGGCGTCTCCGTCCAGGGGCTCCCAGACGCCGAGCGGGGAGGGGGCGCGCGTCCAGCGGGTGTCGCGCTCCAGGCGTGCTTGCTCGTTGTAGAGGAGGCGCAGCTCGTCCAGGGGGTCCTGACGGAGGATGACGAAGGCTGCGGCGCCGAAGGCGAGGGCGGCGAGGACGAGGGTGCTCAGGAGGAGGAGGCGCCGCGAGCGTGGGGCTTGGCGTGTTGTGGGCATGGAGCGATGAGTGAGCGGGTCGTGTGGGGTGAGGTCGTCGCGTGGCGGCACGCGCCGTGATCATGGCCGAGATCGGGTGGGGAGTGCAAGCGGCGGCGGGGGTGGCGGGGGAGGTTTGAGGCGAGGCTGCGCATGGCGCGGCGGTGGAGGTGTTGGGGCGTGGGCTGCGGCGTGGGCGCGTGGGCGTGCTGGAGGCAGGCGTGTGCCTCCAGGAGAGCGTCGCGGAGGTCGGTGGCGTCGGGGCGCTGTCGGGGGTTGGTGTGGAGGGCGCGTCGGAGGACGTGGTTGAGGCAGGGGAGGTCGCGGAGCGCGGGGGTGAGGAGGGCGTCGCTCTGGTCGATGCGTCGGAGGACGGCGAAGAGGGTGTCCTCGGTGATGAGGGGGCGTCCCAGGAGCATGGAGGCGAGGAGGAGGGCGAGCTGGAAGAGGTCGACGCTGGGGGCGGTGCTGCCGTAGAGGGCGAACTCGGGGGCGATGAAGCGGATGTCGCCGCGGTAGAGGCGGCTGAGGGCGGCGAGGTTCCCGCCGCCCTGGAGCGTGGCGCCGAGGGCGTCCTGGACGAGGAGGGCGCCGCGCTCGGGGTCGATGAGAACGGCCCCGGGGTGGAGGTTGCGGTGGGTCTGGCCGCTGCTGTGGAGGGCCTGGAGGGCGTCCAGGAGGTCGAGGGTGATGGAGAGGGCTTGTTCGGGGGGGAGGGGGGCGTGGAGGAGGTCGCCGAGGGTGGGGTGTGGCGGGGTGCAGGGGAGGATGGCGACGGGCTCTTCGGCGGGGCTGAAGCCGAGGTCGAGGGGGGTGGTGAGGTGGGGGTGCTGTAGCCTGGCGGCGCGCTGCGCGGCGTCGTGGAAGGCGACGCTGAGGCGGAGGCGCTGGATGAGGGGCGCGGCGGGGAGGTCGGGGAGGACGGCCTGGGCCTCCAGGCCGGTCTGCTCGTCCCGCGCGCTCCAGGTCAGGGCCAGCGGCGTGACGTGGAGGAGACTTTCGAGGCGCCACCGGTCGAGGAGGAGGGTGTGCCTCGTGCTGGCGACACGCCCGGAGCGGACGTAGCTTATCTGCTCGCGTTGTGAATACATAACCAGCCTGTGGGTGTGACGGCGCGCGTGGTTCGCGGCGCGTCAGCTCAAACGCAAAGGCTGTGCCAGCAGGTCTGGTGCGCGCGGCGCCGCGAGCGCGGGGCGTGATGTCCTGTTGTGACGAAGCTGTGTCGCTTTATGGTGCGACGCGTGTCTCATGGTGTCGTGGCAGGAGGCGGCGTGCTGTCGCGGATCAGGACCCAGACGCGGCGCCCTGTCCCGCTGTGAATCACGCGGGGTGTGGCGCCGAGCCAGACGGCCCAGGCGGGCAGCTGGGGCTCGGCCACGAGCGCGACGTGGTAGCCGGGGAGGTGGTCGCTGAGGGCGCGCTGGAAGAAGGCGGCGCCGTCGGCGTTGGCCTGGTGCTGGTGGACGATGTTGGAGAGGGTGCGCGGCCCTTCGGGGTCGGTCAGCTCGGGGAGGAAGCGCTGCGCGAAGGCCTCAGGGATGACGATGGCGTCGGGGCGTCGGGCGTCGTAGCCCATGTAGGGGGCCTGGATCTCCTGGGCGCCGAGGAGGGGGTTGCGCTTGTTCGGGGGGGCAGGATCGACGCGCTGGAGCTGGTAGCGGCCGTCGAGGGCGCCGCGGAAGTGGGGGAGGTAGACGACGAGGCCGTAGGTCTCGACGCGGGCGCCGCGCGGGAGGCGGTCCAGGGCGTCCTCGACGGCGTGGCGGGCGTCGCCGCGCTGGGTGAGGGTGAGGGTGAGGGTGTTGGCGAAGGCGAGGGAGAGGAGGGCAGCGGCGACGGCGGTGGTGAAGGGTTGGAGCGCGGGGCCGAGGCGCTTGATGGCCGCGGCGATGGCGACGCCGCCCGCGACGGCGAGCCAGACCCCGGCGGGGAGCATGAAGCGGTGGCCGGTGCGTCCGACGACGAGGGTGAAGGAGAGGAGGCTGGAGGCGGCGATCCCGAGGGGGAGGGCGCGCCAGGCGGGGTGCTGGAGGGGCGCTTCGGGGCGGTCGGAGCGGGTGAGGAGGATGAGGGGGATGCCCGCCCAGATGAGCACCATGACGGGCCAGGGCCACCAGGCCTCGGCCTGGAAGGCGAGGATGTCCTGGGCGTTGGCGAGCCAGCCCTCCCAGCCGGGGGCGTAGGTGCGCCAGTCCTGGCTGTTGGTGCCGGTGAGGGTGCGGAGGCGGGTGATGAAGCCGGTGGGGTTGAGGAAGGCGCCGCCGAGGACGCCGAGGCCGAGGACGCCCGCGCCGACCGCCCAGGGGAGGCGTCGCCAGTGGGCGCGCCCTGCGGCGAGGGCCTGAGGGCGGAGGAGGGGGAGGGCGATGAGGAGGAGGGGGCCGGTGAGGGTCCAGGCGGCGTAGGCCTGGTCCTTGGTGGCGACGGAGGCCGCGACGAGGAGGCCGAAGGTGATGTAGTCCCGCCGGGTGCCGCGCTCGGCCACGGTGAGGAGGCGGTCGGCGGCGAGGACGCCCCAGAAGAGGTAGGGGACGTCGAGGTTGGAGGTGCGCGCGTAGTAGGCGAAGGCGAAGTGGGTGGTGACCAGGAGGGCGGTCCAGCGTGCGGCCTCGGCGGAGAAGAGGCGCCTGGTGATCCGGGCGAGGGTCCAGATGACGCCTGCGCCCATACCGACGCTGAGGAGCTTGGCGACGACCGACACCCAGGTCATGACGGGGGGCTGGAGGGTGGCGCGGGTGAGGTCGGGGAGGGCGGTGGAGGGAGCCTGAGCGGCGCCGAAGAGGAGGGCGGGGAGGCTGCCGAGGGCCACCAGGACGTAGTGGAGGAGGGGGTAGCGGTGCCCCTTGCCGGGGGTGAGGTTGAAGGCGAGGCCGCCGAAGAGGTCGCGCGGGGCGATCCCGTCGTTCTCCCAGCCGTGGGAGCCAGGGAGGTCCCAGGTCATGGCGATGAGCTGAAAGGCCAGGAAGATCAACAGGATGGCGGTGAGGGCGGGATCGTCGCGGAGCGCGTCGCGGAGACGCCGTAGCAGGTTGGGCACGTTCAAGCAGCCTGGGCAGGGGGCGCGAAGCGGAGGCAGGCGATGAGGCCGCGGGTGTCGCGGTTGCGCAGCTCAAAGCTCCAGTTGTAGCGTTTGCAGAGGTCTTCGACGATGGCGAGGCCGAGGCCGTAGCCCTGGGAGTCCTTGCCGCGGACGTACTCGCGGCGTATGGAGACGAGGTCGGACTCCGGGATCCCCGGCCCCTCATCCCACACCGAGATGCTCTCCTGATCGACGATCACGCCGACCTCGCCGCGATCGGTGTGCCGGACGGCGTTGGCGAGGAGGTTGTCCACGAGGACGCGGACGACGGTGTCGGGGGCCTGGACGCGGGGGGCGCCGTCGGCCTGGAGGGAGAGGGCGAGGTGCTGGCGCGCGCCGAGCTGCTCGCGCTGGCGCTCGACGGCGTCCTGGACGACCTCGACGACATCGGTGGGCTGCTCCGCGACGACGGTCTCCTGGCGCGCGAGGGCGAGGAAGGTGGCGATGAGGCGCTCCATCTCCTCGACGGAGCGCTGGATGCGGCCCATGGGGCGGGAGCGCTGGAGGTCGGGCTGGGTGAGGACGAGCAGCTCGGCGGCGCCCTTGAGGACGGCGACGGGGGTGCGCAGCTCGTGGCTGGCGTAGCGTGTGAAGCGCTGCTCGCGCTGGTGGTAGGCCTCGACGTCCTTGAGGGCGCTGCCGAGGCGCGCGGCGAGGAAGCCGACCTCGTCGTTGGAGAAGGAGCGGGCGGTGGCGAGGCGCTCGGGGAGGTCGTTGGGGTCGGTGGTGTCCACGAGGTGGGCGAGGTCGATGACGGGCCGCACGACGGTGTGGGCGGTGAGCTTGCCGAGGCCGAAGCCGATGAGGGTGATGACGAAGATGCCCGCGAGGAGGATCTGGCGGAGCGCGCTGCCCTGGGCGTCCTGCCGGAGGTAGTTGGTGACGTAGTAGAAGAAGTAGTAGCGCTTGCCGTGGTGCTCGAAGACCGACACCCAGGTGTCCCGCAAGGGGACGACGCTGCCGCAGGAGAGCTTGTGGATGCCGTCGGGGAGGTCGGTGACGAGGGCGCGGTGGTCCTCCGGCATGAGGTCCAGCCCGGCGTAGCCCTTGAGGAAGGGGAGGGCAGGGGTCGGGGGGTTGGCGCGCTCGCCGTGCTGGATCTTCCAGAAGTTGACGCCCTCCTCCAGCTGGGCGCGGACGACGACCTGCTGGGCGAAGTGCATGGAGATGATGATAAAAAATGTAAAAATAACACCCAAAACGAGCGCAAAGGCGGTGAACGCGAAGGTGATGCGGAACCTAAGGCTCTTGGACTTCTTCATCGGAGAGCACCAGGCGATAGCCGACGCCGCGGATGGTGTGGATGAGGGGGGCCTCGAAGGGCTTGTCCACCAGGCGGCGCAGCTCGTAGACGTGTGTGCGGAGGACGTCGCTGGCGGGGTGCCAGTCTCCCCAGAGGACCTCCTCCAGGTGCTCGCGTGTGACGACGTTGGGCGAGGCGAGGAGCAGCTCCTTCAGGATTTTGAAGCAGGCCGCGTTGAGGTGCAAGGGGGTGCCTGCGCGGGTGACCTCCAGGGTGCCCAGGTGCATGGAGAGGTCCGCGACGCGGAGGGCGATGGGCTCGGCGGGGGGGAGGGTGGTGGGGGCGCGGCGCCCGAGGGCCTTGAGGCGGGCGAAGAGCTCTTCCAGGGAGAAGGGCTTGGTGAGGTAGTCGTCGGTGCCGGCCTCGAAGCCTGCGAGCTTGTCCTGGAGGGTGTCGCGGGCGGTGAGCATGAGGACGGGGGTGCGCTGCTCGGCCTGGGCGCGGAGGCGCTTGCAGAGCTCCAGGCCGTCGAGGCCGGGGAGCATCAGGTCGAGGATGACGACATCCCAGGCGGCGCCGAGGGCGCGCTCCAGGCCGAGGGTGCCTGTGGCGGCGTGCTCGACCTGGCAGCCCTGGAGGGTGAGGTAGTCGAGCATGTTGTCTGCGAGGTCGGCGTTGTCCTCGATGAGGAGGACGCGCATGTGGGGCATGGGTCACTCCTCGTCGCGGCGGTACTGCTCTTCAAAGGGGAGGTCGAGCTTGTCGCGGTCGAGGCCGGTCCACCAGGCGATCTCGAGCCCTGCGACGAAGAACCAGGCCTCGACCAGCTCGCCGGGCATGTAGTGGACCTGGGCGCTGGGGACGACGCCGAGGCCGCCAGAGCCGCGGTCGTAGAAGGGGAAGAGGTCGTAGGAGACGCCGAAGGCGTAGTAGGCGCCGCCGGTGCCCTTGAGGACGTCCTGATCGACGGCCTCGGTGTCGGTCAGGCTGATGCCGCCGGCGCCGACGCCGATGCGCGCCGCCAGGTGGGGGAGGACGGGGGGGACGAGCTGGGTCTCGAGCATGAGGCCGCCGAAGCCGCTCTCCCAGGAGCCGCCCTGGCCGAAGCCGCCGCCGACGAGGAGGCCGAAGCCGATCCAGTCGGTGACCATCTCCCCGATGCGGCCGACGAAGAGCGGGCCGGTGAGGGGGTCGATGTCGTCGTCCACCGAGGCGTTGACGTTGACCGCGCCGCCGAGGGTGAAGCCCATATAGTAGCCTTGCCGCGGGGCTGGGGGGACCAGCTCCTGGGCTTCGACGGCGAGGGGCGCGGCGATCCCGGTGAGGATCGTGGTGACAGCCAGGAGGGCTTGCGGTGTTGAGCGTGAGAGGCGTGGGCGCATGAACGTGCTCGCGTGAGAGGAAGGACGCCAGGACAGGCCAGCTACGAAGGGAAACACCCCCGATGCGAGGATGCGCCACCAGCCGAGAGAGATTCTTACGACCGCTGCGCGCGCAGTCAATCGGCGCGGGGCGATCCGTGGGCTCGGGCGCTGTGAAAAGTTTGTCAAAAGCTGTTCAGCGTCGCAACCTCGTCGTCGCCCCTGCATCTACGCAGGGGTGCTCCGAGGCGTTGATGACGCCGCGCGTCATGTCGTGCGGGCGCTGCTGGCCGGATTTGACGAAAGTTTGCGACCCGTGTAGTGCCACCATGCGCGCCCCTTCGCTTGAACCTGGGCGCTCGCCCTCACCTCGCCGTGAACCGATGCCCCCCGCAGGACTTTGCCCAAGGAAGGCTGCATGACGACGCGACGGCTCCCTCTCTCCCTCCTCCTGGCAGGCTCTATCCTGGGTGTCCCCGCCCTCGCGACAGCCCAACCGGTTGAGGAGGGCCCCGTTGAGGAAGGCCCTGTTGAGGAAGGCCCTGTCGAGGAGGGGCCTGTCGAGGAGGGCCCTGTAGAAGAGGGTGGCCCTGTCGAGGACGGCCCGGTGGAGGAGCCGGCCTTCGTGCCGCCTGCGCTGATCCGCTTCGTCGAGGCCACCTACCCGCCGCGCGCGCTGGAGGAGGGGGTGCAGTCCTCGGTGGTGCTCCAGCTGGATCTGGGGGTGGATGGCCGCGTGACGGCGGCGGAGGTGATCGACGCCGGTCTGGAGGGCTACGGCTTCGCAGAGGCCGCCCTGGAGGCGGCGAAGCGCTTTGAGTTCAGCCCGGCGAAGGAGAACGGCCAGCCGATCACGGTGCGGATCAACTACAAGTACAACTTCGTCCTGAAGCAGGAGATCAAGGAGGTCCCGATCACCGAGGGCCAGGGCGGCGGCGAGGGCGCGGGCGGCGAGGGGGAGGGCGCGCAGGCGGCGGGGTTGATGAACCTGGGCGGCGTGGCGCTGGAGCGCGGGACCCGCGATCCGCTGGTGGGGGTGATCGTCACGGTCTTCAAGGGGGAGGGCGAGGACGTCGTCGGCTTCGAGGCGGTGACCGACCCGGAGGGCCGCTTCGCGTTCTACGATCTGGAGCCGGGGGAGTGGAAGGTCTTGATCGAGGCCTCGGGGTACTACCCCTTCCGGACGGTGGAGCCGCTGGCCGCTGGCGAGGCGCTGGACGTGGTCTACTTCGTGGAGAAGGGGAGCTACAACCCGTTCGACGTGCTGGTGGAGGGGGAGCGGGTCCGCAAGGAGGTGAACCGCCGGACGATCACGGCCCAGGAGATCGAGAAGATCCCGGGGACGTTCGGTGATCCGATCAAGGTGGTGCAGAACCTGCCGGGCGTGGCGCGGGTGAACGCGCTGAGCGGCGACGTGATCGTGCGCGGCTCGGCGCCTGGGGACACGCAGCTCTTCACGTCGGCGGTGGGGATCCCGATCGTGTACCACTTCGGGGGGCTGCGGAGCGTGGTGCCGCTGGGGATGGTGGACAGCATCGACTTCTACCCGGGCAACTTCTCGGTCTTCTATGGCCGGGCGGTGGGCGGCATCCTGGATGTGGACATCAAGGATCTGCGCCCGGAGCGGGTGCACGGCTATGTGGACGTCAACCTCTACGACAGCGGCGCCTACGTCGAGACGCCGGTCACCGACGAGCTGACGGTGGCGGTGGCGGCGCGGCGGAGCTACATCGACACGGTGCTGGACGTGGCGATCCCGGACAGCGCGCCGATCTCGCTGGTGACGGCGCCGGTCTACTACGACTACCAGCTCCTGGTGAACTGGCGCCCGAGCCGGGATCACCGGCTCCAGCTCTTCGTGTTTGGCTCCAGCGATCGCCTGGAGGTCGTGGCGGACAACCCGTCGTTCGACGTGAACCTGCGGAGCAACTCGGCCAGCATCGAGACGGGCTTCTTCCGGGGCATCCTGGAGTACGACTGGACGCCGAGCGAGGAGTTCACCTCCTCGACCAAGATCGCCTCGGGGACCAACCTGCTGGCGTTTGAGGCGTTCGGCGCCGCCGAGTTCAAGCTGGACGTCTACCAGCCCTCGCTGCGGCACACGATGTCGTACACGGTGTCGGAGAACACGCGGGTGACCGGCGGCCTCGACGCGGTCTGGTCCAAGACCGACATCCGCATCAAGGCGCCTCGGCCCCCCAAGGAGGGCGACACCAACACCAACAACGGCTTCGACGACGTCATCTTCCTGGAGCTGAAGGACATCCGGACGCGGGACGTGGCGGGCTTCATGGAGCTGGAGCTGAAGGCGCTGGACAACCTGCTCTTTGTGCCCGGCGTGCGCGTGGACTACTTCGAGACGCTGGACGCCGTGACGTTCGACCCGCGCCTGACGGCGCGGTGGGAGCTGGACCCGCAGTGGACGATCAAGGGCGGCGCGGGGCTCTTCCACCAGGCCCCCGGGCCCGACGAGACGGCGCCGGAGTTCGGCAACCCGGACCTGGGTCCGGAGGCGGCGTTCCAGTACTCGCTCGGGGTGGAGTACCGCCCGCTGGAGCACCTGCTGATCGACGTGACGGGCTTCTACAAGGATATGTTCGACCGGGTGGCGCGCTCCAACCGGGTGGTCGAGCGCGACGGGGAGCTGGTGGCGGAGGTCTACAGCAACGAGGGGCTGGGCCGGGTCTACGGCGCGGAGGTGCTCGTGCGGCACGAGTTCGCCAACAACTTCTACGGCTGGATCGCCTACACGCTCTCGCGTGCGGAGCGGCTGGATCCGGGGGAGACGTCGTACCGCCTCTTCGACTTCGACCAGACCCACATCCTGACCATGCTGGGGACGTACCGCCTGCCGCGGAACTGGGAGGTCGGTATGCGCTGGCGCTACGTCACCGGCAACCCGACCACGCCCAACGTCGGCGGCATCTACAACGTGGACACCGGCGAGTACGACCCGATCCCCGGCGCGGTCAACAGCGCGCGCCTGCCCGACTTCCACCAGCTGGATCTGCGGGTGGACAAGAAGTGGATCTACGACACGTGGACCTTCAACGCGTACATGGACATCCAGAACGTGTACAGCCGGGCCAACTCGGAGAACATCCAGTACAACTTCGACTTCACCCAGCGTCGCCCCGGCGCCGGGCTGCCGCTCCTGCCCATCGTCGGCGTGAAGGCGGACTTCTGATTCTGAAATTGCAATTCATTTGCCTTGATGGCAGGGTAACAGCGCTGCGCGAGGCAGCGCGCTCGAAGGGAGAGTGAAGCGATATGGAAGGCGCAACAGGCGGGCTGGTCTCGACGCTGATCGGGCTCCCGATCTTCGAGTCGGTGTGGGTGCTCTGGCTCTTGATCATCCTCTCGGTGATCAGCGTGGGGGTGATGGTGGAGCGGGCGGTGTTCTACCTGCGGCACTCGGTGGACATCTTCGAGGTGCGGCAGCGCTTCGCGGCGATGCTGGACAAGGGGGACTTCGCCGGGGCCATCAAGTACCTCCAGGGCTTCGACAGCCTGGAGACGAACGTGACCCTCTTCGGGCTGCGGGACTACGCCAAGGGGCCGGAGGCGGTGGAGGATCTGCTGGCGGGCGCGATGGCGAAGGAGAAGCAGCGCTACGAGCGGATGCTCTCGTTCCTGGCGACGCTGGGAAGCAACGCGCCCTTCATCGGGTTGTTCGGGACGGTGCTTGGGATCATCAAGGCGTTCAAGGACCTGGCGGGGAACATGTCGGAGGCGGCCAACTCGGTGATGGGCGGTATCTCGGAGGCGCTGATCGCGACGGCGGTGGGGCTCCTGGTGGCGATCCCGGCGGTCGTGGCCTACAACACCTTCAAGGGTCGGGTGAAGAAGCAGTCAGCCAACGCGGAGCTGCTCTGCCGGACGCTCCTGGCGCAGCTCTAGGCGGGCGCGGTGACGCCGCCTGCGAAGGAGGGCTGAGGTCATGGCGGGGAAGATCGGCGGCGACGACGACGACGTCATCGGGGACATCAACGTCACCCCCTTCGTGGACATCGTCCTGGTGCTCTTGATCATCTTCATGGTGACCTCGACCTACATCGTGCGCGCGTCCATCGAGGTGGATCTGCCGAAGGCGGCCAGCGGCGGCGAGTCGGTCAAGAGCACGCTGAACGTGGTGTTGACCAAGGAGGGGCAGGTGCTCCTCAACGGCGAGGCCAGCACGCCGGAGAAGCTGGCGGACTTTGTGAAGGCCGAGAAGGTCAAGGACAAGGATCTTCAGGCCGTGATCGCCGCCGACAAGGGTGTCGAGTACGGCGAAGTCATGAAGATCATTGACATTGTCAAGATCAACGGGGTCAAGAGCTTCGCGCTGAACATCGAGCGCGAGGTCAAGGCCGGCGGGAAGTAGGGTCGTGCCATGATGGAGCAGAGCCAGCAGGTCGAGCGCAGCGCGGGTGGGCATCCCAAGGGGCCTTTCGCGGCGCCCGGCGCCGTCGCCTTCCGCCACGAGCGGGAGGAGCGCCGCGCGGTCAGCCGCGCCCGGATGCAGGCGCTCACCCGCGCCGCGCCGACCGAGGAGCAGCGCCGCTTCGATCCGCTGGAGCGGAGCCGGATGGGCGCGGTGATGGCGGTGGCGCTGCTGGCGCTCGTGGCGGTGGTGGGGCTGGTGCTGCACGCGCTGGTCATCGGCGCCTTCCTCCTGGCGGGGGTCGCGCTGAAGCTGGATCAAAAACCGGTGGCGGAGGAGCCGATCCAGGTCGCCATCGTGGAGCCGCCTCCGGAGCCGGAGCCCGAGCCCGAGCCTGCCCCGGAGCCTGAGCCGGAGCCGGAGCCCGAACCGGAGCCCGAACCGGAGCCCGAGCCCGAGCCGGAGCCCGAGCCCCCCAAGCCCGAGCCCAAGCCCGAGCCCCCCAAGCCCAAGCCCGAGCCGCCGAAGGAGCCGCCGAAGGAGCTGCCCCCGCCTCCCGATCCCATCGACCAGCCCGAGGAGCCGCCGAAGGAGCCGCCGAAGGAGCCGCAGCGCGTGATCACGGGCATCAACTTCGACTCCACCACCGAGGGCGGCGCCGGTCCGGCCTACGCGGTGGGGAACACCCGGATGGGCGAGACGGACAAGACGGCGGCGGACCCGGACGGCATCAAGAAGCTGGCGCCGGGGACGCAGGGCAAGGTGGGCGGGAAGGGCACCGAGACGGCGCCTCCCCAGAACGCGGTGGCCTCCCGAATCCCGGTGGAGGGGGTGAAGTACACCAAGCCCTCCCGCGTGGGGAGCGTGAAGCCGACCTTCCCCGAGATGCTGCGGCGTCGCGGGCTGGAGGCGGACGTGACGGTGCTCATCACGATCAGCCCCCAGGGTGACGTGACGCAGGTCAAGATCGTCTCCGGGGCCAAGTACCCGGAGTTCAACGAGGCCGCCATCGCGGCGGCCAAGCGCGAGAAGTTCACGCCGGCGACCAAGAACGGCGAGCCGATCGCGTACAATCTGAAGTACACCTACCGCTTCCGCCTCAACGACTGATCGACTGAGAGAGGGCGTCATGCGCGCGCAGAGGATGCAGAGAGTCGGGGGATGGATCGTGCTGGGAGCCCTGGGGGTGGCGCTGGGCGCCGCCGGTTGCCAGGAGGAGTTCGATCCGCTGGAGCAGGTGCAGGGGCTCCGGGTGCTGGCCTTCGGGCCGGACAAGCCGGCGCTGCTGCCCGAGGAGACGGCCTCGATGAGCGCGCTGGTGGCCGCTGACGAGGACGCCGAGCTCTCCTATGTCTGGGAGTGGTGTCCCTTCTCGGCTGGCGCGGTGAGCGGCTACGAGTGCGGCCTGGATCAAGCCCAGCTGGACGAGCTGCTGGCGCAGAGCCCGATCCCGGCGGAGGCCCCCAACCTCCTCTTCGGCGGCGGCCCCAGCCCCGAGCTGCCCTACCCGCTGCCTGCGCCGCTCCTCCAGGGGGTCTGCGCGCAGCTCCAGAGCCAGGAGCTGCCCGAGTTTGTGGAGCTGCCCGATTGCGAGGCCAGCTTCCCCATCACCCTCAGGCTGACGGTGGCGGACAACACGGGCAACAGCGTCGTGGCGGTCAAGACCCTCCGCCTCCTCTACGGTCCGCCGCAGGGTGAGGACGTCAACGTGAACCCGCTCATGGACGCGGTGCGGATCTCACCCAACAAGGTGTCCCGCGACGAGGCCGAGCTGCTGGAGCCCGGGGTGCCCTTCCCGGTCAAGCGCGACCAGACCTACAACATCTTCATCGACGTCGCCCCCGAGCAGGCGCAGACCTTCACGCCGCTCCCCTCCGAAGACGATCCGGCCCCCGAGCCTCGGCTGGAGACGCTCCAGGCCCAGTGGTTCTTCCAGGGCGGCGCCTTCGAGTTCGACGAGACGATCTTCATCGAGGACTTCGTCGGCTTCGACGTCCTCACCAACAACAAGTTCACCGCCCCCAAGACCCGCGACTACGAGGCGGAGGAGCTGAAGATCTACATCCTCCTCCGCGACAACCGCGGCGGCATCAGCTGGGCTGAGCGCGTGCTGAAGCTGGAGTAGCGCAGATGCCAGGGGTCCGCGACCCCTGGCCGTTGGGGGGGAGCCGCCCGCCGCCCCCCTCGGGGCGCTGCGTCACACCCAGCTCGCGATCTCGGGGTGCTGCTCCAGCACGTCGCGGAGCGCAGGGGAGAGCAGCACACCAGCCGCTGCGTAGCGCAGCATCCAGCGCAGCAGGCTGGCGAAGGGGTGATCCTGAGCTTCGCGTCTCGCGATCTCGACAGCGTGGCGCCGCCCTGCGGCGCAGTCTGCTGCGTAGCCCGTGAGGAGCCGCTCCAGCGCCCTCCAGGCGTCACGTCGTCCTTTGGGCAACCTCCTGGCTGCGCTCATATCGTTCAGCTTGAAGATCTCGGCGCTCGCCTCGCCTTGTGGCGTGCTCCCCACCAGCTCACCCGACGCAGGGAGGTAGTCGAGATGGTCCATCGGCTCGTCCTCCGTGGGGTCCAGCAGGAGCGGCGCTCCGAAGGCATCCAGCGGAAATTGCTCGCGTTTCAGGTTGCTGTTGCACCCCGAGCACGCCCAGAGCATGTTCTCCCACTCAAAGGCGCGCATGGGGTAGCGCTGCTTGGGCCAGAAGTGATCGATCGCGGTGCCTGCGCTGTCCTCGCAGTACATGCAGCGCCCCCGTCCTGGCGCCATCTCTTCCGAGAGGAGCCGCTGCGCCTCCTGCAAGGCGAGCGTCCTGGAGCGCCACAGCCGCTCGGCAGCCTGATGTGGGCTCGCTGCGAAGCGCACGTCGTCCCATGTCCGCGCGGCGAGCGCCTGTTGGCTCCTGGGGGAGAGCGGGCGGCGCTCAATCCTCCGCATGGCGCGCCTCTTCGATGGCGCGGAGCGCTTGATCGGCGGCGTGCCCCATCGAATCGGGGAGCGCCTCGCTCAAGCTGCTCAGCTCGTCCAGCTCAGCGGGGGTGAGCGGCTGGCGCCGGAGCTGCTTGAGCTGGAGCGCGGCGAGGCGCTGTCGCATGGCCTCGACCTTCTCGGAGTGGGCGTGCTCCATGCCGAAGAGCTCGCTCAGCACGGCGTCGTCGGCGCTCCCGTTGACGACCGCCTTGAACACCTCCTCGGAGACGTGCTCGATGGAGCGAGCCTCGCCTGGCGCAGGGAGGCGGATGATCCCGCGCGGGCTGGCGGCCTGACAGATGAAGGGGCTGTGGGTGGTCACGATGAACTGGAGGCGCGGGAAGCGCTCCCGCAGCCAGAAGCCGAGGCGCTGTTGCCAGCTGACGTGCAGATGGGCGTCGATCTCATCGATCAGCACAACGCCCGGGTGGGGGCATGACCAGGTGTCCCGCTCCTCCAGCGCCAGCTCTCCGAAGCAGTCGTGGAGGTGGCGCACCAGATCAAGGACCAGCGCGGTCACGGTGCGGTAGCCGTCGCTCATCGCGGTCAGGAGCAGGCGGACCCCGCCCCGCTCGACCCAGAGGCCATCCGAGTCCACGTCCACCACCCGGCTCCCATCCGGCAGCAGGCCCGCGTTGAGCAGCCGCAGCACGTCCCGCTTGAGCTGTCTGGCGCCGGGCTTCTTCTCCAGCGCGCGCGTATGGACGCGCTGGAGCCACTCGATCCCTTCGGAGAGGCTGGAGGACTCCACGAAGAGGCTGCTCACCCGGCGGAGCACAGGGTCCGCCTCAAAGCGCTCCTGCTCCGCGCTCCGGGTGCCGAGGTGGCGGAACGGACCGTAGGCGGCGAGGAAGAAGCCCTGGGGTGGGGGCCAGGAGACAGCGAATTGTTGCATCAGCTCCGGGGAGTCCCACCCCACCACCTCCACCGGACGGGGCTCATCATGGGGCGCTGCGCTCTGGAGGGTCCGCCTCATGTGTATCGGTTCGGCCTGTCCATGCAACCACTGCGAGCCAGCAGGCCAGTCGAAAGAAGAGAGGAGATGGGCGGTAAAAACAGGGTTGGTCTCTTTGTTTGGCTGTAGCCAAGGACGCTTGACATGGCTGTCTGGCTCAAGCGCGCCAACACGAGCGAGGTTCACGGTCGCAAGAACAAAAGCCTTTAATAAAGTAGACTTTCCCGTGCCATTGCGGCCCACCAGCACAGTCCATCCTGCATAGTCACCCTCATGATCAGAGCGCTTGAGAGAGACGCTGTGTTTTCCATTGAAACAGCGCACATCTTCCAGCTCAAAGCCAGCGATATACATGCGAGATCACCTGAGCCGAGAGGAGGGGTGGGGGCGAAGCATCAAAAAAGCTCCCCCGGGTGACTCCACCGCCCCGCGTGCCCGATGTTGGCAGCGCGGAGGCGGGCGTGGGCCTGCTCGAAGGCGACGACGGCGCGCTGGCCGAGGCGCTGGAGGAGGAGGGCGCCGAGGCGCGGCCTGTGGCGGAGAAGCTCCGCGAAGTCCTCGGCGGCCAGCTCCAGGAGGCGAGAGGGGGCGGCGGTGAGGAGGGTCGCCGGGGAGGGCCGGGGCGAGAGGAGGGCCGTCTCTCCGATGGCCTCGCCTGGGGCGAGGTGGCCGATGGAGTGCTCTCCGACGCGGACCTCGACGCTGCCTTCCAGGAGGATGAAGAGGCGGCTGGCGTGGTCGCCTTCGCGGAGGATCACCTCCTGGGGCGGGAGGTCGCGCGTGGTGCAGGCGTTGAGGACGCGCTGCAGCTCGGTGAGGGCGAGGTCGCGGAAGAGGTCGATGGAGTTCATGGCCTCGAAGCGCCGGGAGAGCTCGACGACGCTGACGGCGGGCAGCTCCTCCGTCGGGTCCGGCTCGAAGTCCACGATCACCGCCGAGATGTTGTCCTCGCCGCCGCGCTGGAGCGCGAAGTCGAGGAGGCGCTGGGTGGTCTGGGCCCCGGAGCCGTCCAGGAGGGGGCGGAGGTCGTCGGGCTCCGGGACGTAGTCCCCGAGCCCGTCCGAGCAGAGGATGAGGCGGTCGTCCGGGAAGAGATCAAAGGCGAGGGTGTCCACCTGGACCGAGGGCTGCGTGCCCAAAGAGCGGGTGAGGACGTGGTAGTAGGGGCTGAGGTGGGCCTTGTCCGGGGCGAGGACGCCCATGCGGACGAACTCGGCCACCATGGAGTGATCGGTGCTGAGCTGCTCGACGCGGTCGCCGCGGAGGAGGTAGAGGCGGCTGTCCCCGACGTGGCCCATGATCGCCTTGAAGCCGACCACCTGCACCAGCGTGAGGGTGGTGCCCATGCCGTGCCGCCCCGCGTCGCCCATGGCGACGCGGAAGACCTCGGCGCAGGCGGCGCGGATGGCGGCGTCTACGACGCGGACCGCCGCGAGGAAGTGCTCTTCGCCCTCCGCGACGGCGCTGAGGACAGCGCGCTGCTCCTCCAGGGCGCGGGCGGCGGCCTCGACGGCGACCCGTGAGGCGACCTCGCCTGCGGCGTGTCCGCCCATACCGTCCGCGACGATGTAGAGGCCGAGGTCCTCGCGGACGAGCACGGCGTCCTCGTTGTGGTCGCGCTTGTGGCCGGGATGGGTGACGCTGATGCCCTTGATCTGCACCGGGGACCTCCTTGGGGGCTGGGGGCGCTCAGCGGGCGCCCTGGATGAAGCTCGCGTAGTCGTCCACGTCGGCGGGGCTGCCCATGGCGACCTCGACGCGCTGGTGGAGCGTGTGCGGGATGACCTCCATGAGCGGCTGGCTCCCGGCCAGCGCCCGCCCGCCCGCCTGCTCCACAAGAAACGCCATCGGCAGCGCCTCGTAGAGGAGCCTCAGCTTGGCCTCGCCGCGCGCCTTATCCTTCTTGTAGGTGCGCGGGTAGAGGAAGACGCCGCCGGTCAGGAGCGTGCGGTGGACGTCCGCGATCATGGAGCCGATGTAGCGGGACTTGTAGGGGCCCTGCGCGGGGGCCTTGAGGTGCTCGACGTAGCGTCGGGTGGCGTCGTCCCACCACGCCTGGTTGCCCTCGTTGACGCTGTAGATGCTGCCGCGCCGGGGGATGCGGAGGTTGGGGTGGGAGAGGAGGAACTCCCCGAGGCTGGGGTCCAGCGTGAAGCCGTGGACCCCGGCGCCGGTGGAGTAGACCAGCATGGTGGAGGAGCCGTAGACGGCGTAGCCCGCCGCCACCAGCGCCTTTCCGGGCTGGAGGACGTCCTCCAGGCACCCCGGCCCACCTGTCGGGCTGACGCGCCGGTAGATCGAGAAGATCGTCCCCACCGAGACGTTGACGCCGATGTTGGAGGAGCCGTCCAGCGGATCAAAGCAGAGGACGTAGCGCCCGTCGCCGCGGGTGAGGGGGATGATCTCCTCCTCCTCCTCGCTGGCCATGGCGCAGAGGTGCCCGCCGTGGTCCATCATGCGGACGATGACCTCCTGGGCGTAGCGGTCCATGCGGGTCACGTCCTCGCCGTGGACGTTGGTGCTGCCCGCCATGCCCAGGACGTCGGTGAGGCCGGCCTTGTTGACCGCCGCCGAGATCAGCTTGAAGGCCAGGGTGAGATCCCAGAGGAGGCCGGTCAGCTCGCCGGTGGCCTGGGGGTGGACGTGCTGGGACTCGACGAGGTGCCGCTGAACCGAGATGATGCGCTGCTGCTCCATAGGCTCTCTCCCTGACGCCCGAGGTGGTGACGCGCGCCCAAGCGCGTGTGGATGGCGCAGGCAGGATAGCCGGGGCGCGGCGTCGATGTCTACCTCGGGCTCAGGCGGCGCGGCTCGCGACGCGCTGAAGCTCCTGCGGGTCCAGGGCGCCCTCGCGGATGACCTGGAGCGCGCCGCCGCCGAGGACCTCCACGACGGTGGAGGCCTTGCAGGGCTTCAGATCGCCCGCGTCCAGGAGGAGATCCACCCGCCCCATGAAGTTCTTGCGGACCTGGGCGGGGGACTCGGCGCCTGCGCGGGCCTCGCGGTTGGCGCTGGAGACGAGGACCGGGGCCTGGAGGGCCTCGACGACGGCGTGGGCGACGGCGTCGCCCGGGATGCGGACGCCGAGGCGCCCGTCTCCGTGGACGAGCTGCCTGGCGACCTTGGCGGGGAGGTCCGGGTGGGCCTCGAAGAGGAGGGTGAGCGGCCCCGGCCAGAAGCGCCTGGCGAGGCGGAGGGCCGCCGGATCCACCTGGGCGGCGACCTCCTTGAGGCGCTCCTCGCTGTCGATGAAGATCAGCGCGGGGGCCTTGCGGGTGCGGCGCTTGGATTGCATGAGGCGCGTGACGGCGGCCTCATCCATGAGCGGGGCGATCACGCGGTAGGCGCCGCCGCAGGGCAGACACACCAGGCCGCCGCGGCTCAGGATGCGCGCGGTCTCCTGGAGCACGTCCTCCGCCAGGGGGCTGTCCTGCTCGATCTTGACGCTCTTCATGGCTGCTCTCTCCTCACCAGGGGTCATCCTTCGATCCGCTGTCGCTGGATCTTCATCAGGATGTGTCGTCTGCGCCGCGTGCGCAACGACGCAAGGTGCGGGCCAACGGCTTGTGGGTTCGGGCTGGACGCTGCCTTCGGGGGTGGCTATCTTGGCCTGTGGCGCCGCAGCGTGGCCAGGCGGGGCAGCGAACGGGGGAGGGCTGGAGGAGGCGAGTGGAGAGCGCAGAGTTGAAGCTGGAGCAGCTGGTGGTGTCGGGCGACGCGCGTGCCATGGGCCGCGCGCAGGGTGAGCACTTCCGGGAGCGCGCGCTGCGCTTCATGGAGGAGCGCGAGGCGTACCTGCGTCGCTGGCTCAGCGATCGGGGCTCGTCGGCGTCCGGTGACGCCTACGCCATCGGGGCGCGCAGCATGTCCATCGCGGCGTCCTGGGACCCCGAGGGCCACGCGGAGCACCTGGGGATCGCGGAGGGGATCGGCGTCGATCCCGTGGCGCTCTACACCGCCGCCAACCTGACCGACATCCGCGACGTGGTCCTCTTCGGTCGCGGCGAGGTGGCGCGGGGGGAGGATGAGGGGTGCACCTCGCTGCTGGTGCCGCCGGGGTGGACGGCGGCGGGCGAGGGGCTGGCCGGGCAGACCTGGGATCTGAACTGGCGCGACACGGACTATGTGGTGGCGATCCAGCGCAACCCGACCTCGGGGCCGCGGACCTGGAGCGTGACCTGCGTGGGCTGCCTGACGCTGATGGGGATCAACGATCAGGGGCTGGCGGTGGGGACGACCAACATCAAGACGCGAGGCGCCGTGCCGGGTGTGGGCTATATGACGGTGCTGCACCGCGCCATCCGCTGCGCCGACGTCGCGGAGGCCTCTGCGGTGGTGGAGGGCTCGCCGCGCGCGGGCGCGCACACCTACTGGCTGGCCGACCCCGCGGGCCTCGTCGAGTGGGAGGCGACCACCGAGGGCGCCCACCGCCGCGACGCCGCGCAAGGGCCGATCTTCCGCACCAACCACTGCCTCCACCCCGAGGCGCGCGCCATCGAGGCCGAGCCGCCCACGCCCAGCAGCGTCGCCCGCTACGAGCGGATGCGCCTCCTGACGGAGCGCCGCGATCTCACCCCCGACAACCTCCGCGCGCTCTTCGCGGATCGCTCCGACGACGCCTGGAGCGTCAACCGCTACCCCGAGGACAAGCTGGTGGTGGCGACCAACGCCGTCTTCATCGCCAGCCCCGCCCGCCGCGAGGCCTGGGCGTGTCGCGGCCCCGCCGACCGCGGGGCGTGGGTGCGGCTGGGCTTCGGCTGACCCCCCCGGGGGCGTAAGCTCCGGGCTCGGGCGAAGCCCGGCCCGGCGCAACGCCCCCGGCCCCCCCCGTGACGGGGGGGCACCGACCTCCCTCGCTGCGCTCGCTCGCCA
This sequence comes from Myxococcota bacterium, assembly GCA_963169075.1. Lineage (GTDB taxonomy): Bacteria > Myxococcota_A > Bradymonadia > Bradymonadales > CAUJGC01. The sequence goes on along the minus strand of CAUJGC010000472.1, from coordinate 95 downwards.
CCGCTCGCGACCCGTCCCCCCAGCGCCCCCAGCGACCCGTCGGTGTCCCCCCGTCACGGGGGGGACCGGGGCCGTTCGTCCAGGCTTTGCCTGGA
>CAUJGC010000471.1 GCA_963169075.1 Myxococcota bacterium | reverse complement strand
TGTTGTCGGTTCGGGGGCGGGGGGGGGCGGGGGGCGGCTGCCCCCCCCCCCCCCCCCCCACCCCATTGTCTTCAAGCATCCCGGAGGATCGAGGCCTTCAGCTCGTCCAGGGTGAGGGGGCGGCCCAGCAGCTCCCAGGCGGCGGCCTCGGCCCGCTGCAACGAGGCGCGTGCGCGCGAGACCCCCACCAGCTCACACTCCCAGACCGTCTCCTCGTCAAACACCACCGAGCCGTCGCGCCGCGTGCGCGTGTGGGTGATGGTGCGCTCCACCGGGCGGGCGGAGATGCTCCGCACGGCCTCCTGCGCCTCCGAGAGCAGCGCCATCGCCTGGAGCAGCGCCTCCCCATCCAGCACCGCCTGGAGCGCCTCCTGCATCCGGGTGCGTGCCTGGGACAGCTCCGCCCAGGTGCCGCCCAGCTGCCGCGCCAACGCCTGGAGCTGGACCTCCTCGGGGGAGGTGTGGAAGACGTTGATCCACTGCCAGAAGCCGATCTTCCCCTTCTGCGCCTTGTGCTCGCGCGCCTGCTGGGCGTGGATCGCCTCCAGGCGCTCCACCTCGGCGCAGGCCACGTGGAAGCCGCGCTGTCGCAGCTGACCCACCGCTCGATCGATGATGCCGCGCTCCAGCGGCGCCAGCCCCTCCAACACCTTGCGGTCTGCGTGGATGGCGCCGCGCTGGAGGCGCTGCGTCAGCTCATCGAACGAGGCCTGGACGCCTGCGTGATCGCGGAAGACCGCCGCCGCCCGATCCAGCCGCCCGCACGCCTTGTCCAGGTTGTAGACCGGGCACGTCGGGCGGCTGTGGTGCTGCCCCTTGCGGGTCTTCACCGCGGCCACCGCCCGGTGGACCTCCTCGAAGTCGCGCCGCATCGCGAAGAGCGGATCGGCCAGCGCCCGCTCCTCCACCGCCGCCATCAGGCGCCGCTCGGCCTCGCCTCGCTGGTTGTTGAGCGCGGTGATCTCACCTTTGAGCGCCTTGGCCTTCAGCTCCTCGGGCGTGTCGTAGAGGAAGTTGAGGCGGTCGATGAAGGAGATCTTCGCGTCCACCTCCTCCAGCTTCTTCTGGCGCTGCTGGCTCTGCACGGTGAGATCCCGGACATCATCGGCCAGCTGGACGATGTGGGGCGTCAGCAGCGCCTTCACCTGCGGCGGCAGCTCCGGGTTGCGCCCGTCCACCGTCGCCCGCGCCCGCGCCTGCGGCGACACCGGGCCGTCGTCCGGCAGGAAGGGCAGCGAGCCCCGCGCCACCCGCTCAAACGCCCGCAGGAGCTGCCCCATCGTCCCCCGGCGCACCTCGACGGCGGGCTCCAGCATCGCCTCCAGCAAGAGGAGCACCGGCTCCGAGAGCCCCGCGTCCCGCCGCAGGTCCAGCCGCATCATGCTCTGCTCGAAGTCCGCCGGATCGCGCCCCGTCAAGAGGAAGAGGAGCGTCGCCCCCAGCCCATACACATCCGTCGCAGGCTCCGCGTGGCCCCGCAGCTGCTCCGGCGCCATGTAGCCGAAGGTCCCCACCACCGTCGAGCCGCCCTTGCTGCTCTCCTCGATGGTGTGGCGCACCGCCCCGAAGTCCACCAGGCACGGCACCCCGTCCGGGCGCAGCACGATGTTGGAGGGCTTGATGTCCCGGTGGATGATCGGCGGGCGCTGCCGGTGCAGGTAGATCAGCACGTCGATCACCGCCCGCCCGATGCGCAGGACCTCCGCGGTGCTGAAGCGCTGCCCCTGCTCCCGGAGCGCCTCCAGATCCTGCCCGGGCACCTTGTCCTGAGCCAGGAAGAGCCGGACCTGGCCCGCCTCCTCCAGCGTGAAGTGCGCCCGGTAGGCCGGGATCTGCGGGTGCTGGAGCGTCTGCATGACCGCGACCTCGCGCTCAAAGAGCTCCAGCGCCTTCAGATCCTCCAGCCGCGCGAAGTCCAGCTCCTTGAGGACGCAGCGATCCCCCTGCGCGGTGTCCTCCGCGACGTAGAGCCGCCCCATCCCGCCGCGTCCCAGCGGCGCCTCGATCACGAAGCGCCCCGCGTGCAGCGCCCGCCCGACCAGCCCGCCGCCGCCCTCGCTCACCATGTCCCCAGCGCCCCCAGCCCCCCGCCCTCGCCGCTCACCCACGGCGCCAGGCTCCACCGCGCGCCGGGCGCCTCATCGCCCGGCGTCCCCTCCATCCCGCGCAGCACCATCGGCGTCAGCACCCCGCCCGCCACCGCCAGGAGCGGCGGCACGATCAAGAAGGGCGCGTCTCCGCCGCTCCCCACGTCCGTAGACCACGCCAGCAGCAGCATCGCCCCCACCCCCAGCGCGTTCCCCGCCAGCGCTCCCACCTGCCCCGCCAGGAGCGTGTCGCTGATCGACCCGTCCTCCCCCGCCACCCACCACGACGAGCCCAGCGCCCCAAGCGCCCCCAGCGGCGCCCCGATCAGCGCAGCCGATCCCAGCGCCAGCCGCGGCCGCCCGTCGTAGTTGGGATCCACCGCCGTCGGCACGTTCACCCCGCCGATCCCGCCGCCGATGCCTGCGCCGATCCCCCCGACAGTGCCTCCTCCCCCGGCACCCCCGGTACCACCGGCGCCGCCCGGGTTCGTCATGTCGTCCGGAGTCGTGGACTGGGCCCAGCTGCTCGCACCCACAAGCAAGATCACCGCGCCCAGAGGGGCGGCCAGGAGATAGGGACGCATAAGGCTCCTCGCTTCGCGCTCACCCGGCGACCTCCGCCAGGACACCGGGGCAACGTCCGAGCGCGCACGCGTCATCCCGGCGCCGCGCGGCGCCGTTCCACCCCGGCTACGCTCTCTTTCCCATCCTCTCAACCGTTGCGTCAAGCCTCGCCGCTCCTTATCGTCATCTCCCGATCACCACTGGCCTGCGCCTCGCAGGCCCGCTGCTGGAGCGACACCCCCATGGCTCGACCCCACCCCGATCTCATCCAGGCCCTCCGCGACACCGTCACCCGCCTCCAGAGCGGCGCCCGCTACGAGTGGGGCCACAAGGGGCGCTGCAACTGCGGCCACCTCGTGCAGACCCTCACTCAGCTCTCCGACTACGAGAACGTCAAGGACGT
>CAUJGC010000470.1 GCA_963169075.1 Myxococcota bacterium | reverse complement strand
GCCGGGGGGGTCGCCGTCACGGGGGGGACCGGCTGCGTTGCTCCTGCGAGCGAAGCGGAGCAGGAGCGTACGCAGCCGGGGGGGGCGCGCTACTGGAAGCTCGGGGAGGGGCTGGAGGCGAGGATGGTGATCAGGTCCTCGTCGTTGAAGCGCACCATGAGGCCGAGGAAGAAGTCGAAGGTCTCGTCGTTGAGCACGTCGTCGAGGCCGCCCACCAGGAAGAAGTACTGGAAGGGGCTGTAGGAGGCGCCGACGCGGAGGCGCGGGTTGGCCGCCTCACCGAAGTCGAAGACATCGGTGCGTATCTCCAGATTATCATTGAAGAAGTTGAGGTTGGCGCCGACGCCGCCGCTGGACTCGATGAGGCCGAAGCGCCCGGTGAAGAAGCCCCAGCGCTTGGCGATCTGGAGGGAGAACTTGAAGGAGTCGGTGGTGGTGAGGGACTCCTCGCGGACGACGTCGGGGCGGCTGGGATCGGTGGTGTAGGTGGTGATCTGCTGGGGGGTGGTGCGCCCGCGGGGATCGTCCACCAGCTCGATGAGGTAGTACTTGTCGTCCTTGGGCTGGAGGCGGAGGGCGATGTAGTTCTTGAGGGCGTTCTGCCGCAGGTAGTACTCGCTGCGCAGCTCCAGGATGGTCTTCAGCTCGACGATGCGCTCCACGAAGTCCCCGACGTCGCTGACCATCTTCTCGGTCTCTTCGGCCAGCGTGGGGTCGTTGATGAGCTTGCCGAGGCTGCCCTCGCCTTCGTTGACCTTGTCGGTGATCTCGGAGACGTTCTGGAGGGTGTAGTTGAGGCTGTCCAGCGTGGTGGAGAGGCGCTGGAGGGTGCCCTTGAGGGAGCCGAGCCCCTCCTGCACGTCGGCGCCGCTCTGGCCGATGATGTAGCGCACCTCGCGGGTGATGGCCTGGGCGTCGGCGAGGATCTTGCGGAAGTCCTGGCGGGCGTCGCTGGTGAGGACCTTGACGTCGCTGGTGATGGAGTCGGCGTTGCTGACGATCCGGCCCAGTTCGTCCTCGTTCTCGTTGATGAAGGCCGAGATCGTGGTGGCGATCTCCTCCAGGCGCGCGAGGATCTGCTGGAGGGAGCGCTGGCCCTCCTCCGAGCCGAAGGTCTTGGCGAGCGAGTCGGTGACCTTGGAGATGTCGGTGGTGATCTTCTCCAGCTTCTGGAAGAGCGCGTCGAAGCCGCCGCCGGAGTCCACGTTGACGATCTGATCGCCGTCCTGCATCAAATCGCCCGCCACGCCCGGGGTCAGCTCCAGGAACGAGGTCCCGACCACCGGAGACGCCTGCTTCTTGGCGATGGTGGCGCCGTCGCGCCAGTGCGTGATCTCCTCGGTGGGGGGGTAGCCCTTGCGGAGCTTGATGCGGTTCTCCAGGCGGACGGTGACGCGGGCCTTGGCCTCGGTCTCCAGCAGCTCGATCTGCTCGATCTCCCCGATCTTGATGCCGGCCATCTGCACCTGGCCGCGAGCAGCCAGGCCAGTGGCGTCGGAGAAGACGGCGTAGACGCGGTAGGTGCCCTGGTCCTCGTCGAGGCTCGTGTCCACGACGCCGTACATGAAGATGAAGGCGACGACGGAGGCGATCACGACGAGGCCGACCTTGAAGGGTGTGAGCAGCTTCTTCATCGTCGCTTGGAACCTCACCAGAGCAGGAGATCGAGGATGTAGTTGAGGACCAGGATCGAGATCGAGCTGAGCACCACCGCCGAGGTCGTCGCCTCCCCGACCCCCTTGGCCCCCCCCGCAGCGAAGTAGCCGCGGTAGCAGGAGAGGGTGGCGATGCCCATGCCGAAGACGGCTCCCTTGACGCTGCCCTTGACGATATCCATAGGCTCGACAAAGCCCTTGATCTTATCCATGAAGACGCCGCCATCCACGCCCATCGCCTTGACAGCGACCGCGTAAGCCCCCATCATGCCTACAAAATCAAAGAGCACCGTCAAGAGGGGCATCATCAGGACGGTCGCTATAACGCGCGGCGCGATGAGATATTGTAACGAGTTGACCGCCATGACCTCCATGGCGTCGATCTGCTCGGTGACCCGCATGGTGCCCAGCGTCGTCGCCATGGCGGAGCCGCTGCGGCCGCTGACCATGAGCCCGGTGAGGACCGGGCCCAGCTCGCGGATGAGCGCGACGGCGGTGGAGCCGCCGACCAGGGCCTCGGCGTTGAAGACGCTGAAGGCGAGCACCCCCTGGAGCGACATGACCATCCCGGTGAAGAGGCCCGTCAGGAGGACGATGAAGAGGGCGCCGACGCCGACCTCCTCCATGGACTGGAAGAGGAGACCCGGGCGGTAGGGCGGCAGGAGGGCCGAGAAGAGGGTCTGGGTCACCATGAGCATGTACTGGCCCAGGTGTTCGATCCCGTCGATGGTCCACGCCCCGATCCGCTCTATGCTCTGCTTGGGGGCCTGGAGCCAGGGGTGCAGCTCCCCTTCAGCCCGCTCGCCGCGTTGCTGCGGGGGGGGCGTCGGAGGAGCGCTCGGTGGGGGAGGGCTCTGCTCGGTGGGGGTTATCCCACGCTCACCTGCTGACACGCATCTTCCTCGTGGGTGGGTGCTGCCGCTTCTGGCTGACGGCCACGTCCTCAAGGGGGCAGCCTATAGAGATGCGCGGCTGGGGGCAAGAGGCAAGCGCGCCGCGCCTCAGGGCTGTTGATCAAAATAGGCCACGAAGCGCGCGCGGAGGGTCCCCGAGGCGGCGCTCCAGCGCAGGAGGCGCGCCTGGGCCAGGGCGCACCGCGTCAGGGCAGGCGAGCCCGTCGCGTCCACGCCGAGCGCCGCCGAGCGCACCTGCCCGCCCTCCATCCAGGCCTCCAGCGTCAGGGCGGCCGCGCTCGGGCCGCCGCTCCCCAGGGCGTCGAGGAAGCAGGGCAGGAGGAGGCGCTCCAGGTCCCGGGCCAGGCTGGACGTCTCCGCCGGGGGTGTGACGCCTGGCAGCTTCGCCTCCCGGACCCAGACGCGCGGCCGGGCGCCGCGATCCGAGGCTCCCAGGCCGAAGCGGCGGCTCCAGGCGTCCGCCGCCGGGAGCGGCAGG
>CAUJGC010000469.1 GCA_963169075.1 Myxococcota bacterium | reverse complement strand
CCCCCATTCACGAGGGGACCGGCGCCTAGAGGGAGAGCTGCCCCATCAAGGTGAGCTGCCAGGGCGCCAGGTCGGGATCGCCCGCGAGGGAGGGGAAGGCGTCCACAGCGAGGGCGAAGCCGAGGAGAGCGAAGTGGAGGGTACCCTGGAGGCGGGCGCCCACATGGAGATCGGGGGTGAGGATGACAGGGGCGCCGAGGCCGAGGCTGAGGGAGGGGAGGATGAGGACCTGAGGGGAGGCCACCTCGACGAGGGGGGTGAGCTTGGTGAGGTCGGAGAGGTCGGTGTCGAGGGAGAGGCCGTAGAGGAGCCAGTCGGGGCCTGCGAAGGTGGCGCCGAGGCGGAGCCGGAGGCCGCCGCGATCTCCAGGGTCGCCGCCGATCCCGAGGAGCGCGCCGCCGAAGGAGACAGGGCGCCCCGGGACCGTGAAGCGGAGGCTGAGGACATCCGCGAGGGCGGCGCCGTCGAGGGTGGCGGTGGCGGTGGCGCGCTCGTCGGCGGCAGGTGAGGTGGTCCAGGCGGGGGGTGGGGCCTCGGTGGTGGTGAGGCCGGCGCTCTCGCGGAGGGTGGGCCGGATGTTGGAGAGGGTGCCCTGGAAGGCCCAGCGGGCGGGGTAGGTGATCTGGATCTCGACCGGGCCGACGGCGGCCCAGGACTTGATGGGGCCGAGGAGGTAGTCCAGATCGAAGTCGGCGTCCGGGAGGCGGGTGTTGAGGAGGAGGTGGCGGGCCTCGACGGGGGGGATGGCGTAGGAGGGGCGGAAGAGGCGCCCGGGGAGGAGGACGCCCTCGGCGTCGAGGGTGGCCGCGGCCTGGGGCGGGAGGGTGAAGCGCGCGCCGGTGCGGGAGAGGAGGGAGGGGTTGTGGTTGCCGTGGCGCGTCTCCCCCAGCTCGCGGCCCAGCGCGTCGAGGACGGGGTCCCAGAAGGGGAGCGCGCGGTCGAGGGCGCGCTGCTCCTCCTCGGAGAGATCGCGCTGGACGGGCTGCCCGTCGAGGCGGAGGGTGACGCCCTCGGTGCGGAGCCCGTAGAAGGCCGCGTCGGCCTCCTGGGGGGCGTCGGTGGGGTTGCGGAGGGTGTAGCGCGCGTGGAAGGTGCAGCGGGGGGCGCGGTCCACCTCGTCGCAGGTGATGCGGAGCTGCTCGGCGGTGACCTCCAGCGGCGTGGGGCGGAGGGTGGCTGGCGTGGAGAGGGAGGAGGGGTTGCGCTGGACCGCCGCCAGGTTGGCAGCCGCCGGGGCCGCGTGGAGGAGCGCAGCCAGCGCGGCCAGCAGGAGGAGGAAGGAGCGTGCGGCGAGGTGTGGTGTGTTCATGGAGGCTTCGGTGCGGAGGAGGTGAGGAGCGCGCCGGGCGCTGAGGAGAGCCCAGGCGGCGCGCGCTGAACAGGAGGTGCGCAGGGGAGGTGCGGCGCTGCGCTTCACACTTCTTCATACATCAAGAGAGGCGGCTTCACACGCAGCGCCCAAGCTCCTTGAAGCAGGCCGACAGGCCGCGCCCTACCCTCTTGAGGAGCGTTGCATCATGACCGCAGAGCACACCCCCGAGCCGACCTCTTGGCGCCAGCGCCGCGCCGCCCGCACCGACGCCTGGGTGCGCCGCCACCCGCAGCCCTGGCGGCTGCTGCGGCGGGCGCGCTGGCGAGGCTTCGCGCAGGGGGTCGCGCTGACCCTCCTGGCGATCTTCTTCACCCGCTGGCTGCTCCTGGCCGCCGGGATCGTCCTGCTGGTGGTGGGGATCGGGCGCCTCGTCTGGCGCCGCCGGGACCGGGAGCGCTGGAGCGAGGCGCCGCCCTGGAGCGCAGCGGACGCCCAGGCCGAGGCCCAGGCGACCGAGGCCCTCCGCCGCGCCCAGGCCGAGGACCCCGATGAGGGGTTCCTCCGCCGCCGCATCGTGGAGCACGAGCGCGCCATCGCAGACTTCAACGCCCGCCTGGAGCGGGCGGTGGTCGAGGAGGTCGAGCAGGCGCGCTGACTCAGGCGGCCTCGACGACCTCGAAGCTCGACGTGACCGCGATGTCGGGGTGCAGCGAGAGGGCCACCGAGCAGTACTTCTCCAGGCTGAGGGCCACGGCGCGCTCGACCTTCGCGGCCTCCAGGCCGCGCCCGGTGACGATGAAGCGCGCGTGGAGGGCGGTGAAGATGCGGGGGGCCTCGTCGCGGCGCGTGGCGCTGAGGACGCACTGGCAGCCGGTGATCTCCTGGCGCATCTTCTGGAGGATCAGCACCACGTCGATGGAGGAGCAGCCGCCGAGGGCCAGCTCCACCAGCTCCATCGGGCTGGCGCCGGCGGCCCGGTCGCCGTCGATCGCCACGCTGTGCCCCGAGGCCGAGCGCCCCTCAAAGCGCATCCCTTCACCGCTCCACGTCACCGTCGCCTGCTGCTGCATCGCGTCCTCCGCTTGTGTCACGTTGGGGGTGGGCGACGAGGGGCCCACCGCGCGGGGACTCTGCGCCGATCCACGCGGGGAGGCAAGGGGAGGTGGATTATTGCGCCGCTCGCAACAATCAAAGAACGTGACACTGGCACGTTTGCCCGCTGGACTCCAGCGGTGCGATGCCCTAGGCTGCCAGGGATCGGTCTGGAGAGCGCGCGCGGCGCTCATGGGATAACACCAGGACACATGCTCAACAAAATCTTCAGCGCGCTCCTGATCGCCCTCCTCATGGCTGCGGCCTCCCCTGCGCTGGCGCAGGGCAAGGGGCAGGGCAAGGGCAAGGGCAAAGAGAAGCACGAGCGCGAAGACAAAGACGATAAGGGTCGCGGCAAGCCCGACGATAAAGGCAAGCCCGACGATAAAGGCAAGCCTCACGACGATAAAGGCAAGCCTCACGACGATAAGGACAAGCCCCATAACGATAAGGGCAAGCCTCACGACGATAAGGACAAGCCCGACGACGATAAGGACAAGCACCGCGACGATAAGGACAAGCCCGACAAGGCCCCTCGGGCCAAGGGGCTGGACATCGAGCGGGCCACGGCGCGGGAGCAGGAGAAGCACCTCAAGCGCCTGGCGCAGATCGACCGGCTCAAAGAGCTGGGCGAAGAGAACAAGCAGCCCACCCTCGTCGAGAAGGCCGACATGCTGCGGGAGAAGGAGGAGCGCCGCCACCAGCGCGTCCTCGCCCGTCTCAAGCGGGGTCAGCTCGAGCCCGGCGCCCCGGCGGGCGACGAGGCCCCTCCCTCCTCCAGCGCGCCCGACGCGGCGCCTTCCTACTGAGGTGCGACGATGAAGAAGATCCTCCCTGCGCTGGGGCTGCTCCTGGCCGTCGCCTGCTCCTCTCCCGCGCCGGAGTCCCCCGCCGAGGCTCCCGCGAGCGCAGCCGCGCCTGCGCCCGCCTCGGCCGCAGCTCCGGCGAGCGCGGCGCAAGCGACGCCGACCGAGCCCACCCCCGCCCAGCGCGATGAAGCGAAGCGCGAGATCACCGCCGAGAACGCCAACGCCCAGGCCGAGGCCCTGGAGCGCGAGCTGGAGGCGGAGCTGAAGGCGGAGGAGTGACCCGGAGGCCGCGCCCCAAGCAGCGAGCCCCCGGCGCCTGACGGCGCCGGGGGCTCGCTGCTTGGGGCGGGGGGGGGCACCCCGCCCCGC
>CAUJGC010000468.1 GCA_963169075.1 Myxococcota bacterium | reverse complement strand
CGGTTCAGGTCTGCGACGATGCCAACGGAGATCGTGAGGCTCATGAGGATCACCCGAAGACGATGGCGGTGCTGTGGAGGATGGAGAGGCGGGCCGACTCGAAGAGGGCGAACCAGACGAGGTGCTCGCGCCAGAGGGGGTGCTGCTCGGCGTCGCTGGTGGTGACGAGGCGCAGGGCGTCCTCGTCGGAGAGGTCGCCGTCGGGGTCGAGGTCGATGCCGAGGGCGGGGGCGAGGAGGCGCAGCTCGCGGAGGAGGCTGTGGCTGGAGCCGACCATGCCGCCGGGGAGGTGCTCGTCGGGGTCTGCGAAGAGGGGCTCGGGGAAGGGGACGGGGACGTAGAAGCCCTCGGCGTCGGAGTGGCAGAGGAGGTGGGAGTCGAACATGAGGGTGGCGTCCTCGACGCGCTCGGCGGTGGCCTGGAGTCCCTCGGGGCCGACGGGGGGGATCACCTGGCCGGGGTGGTCGTGGCGGATGACGTAGGCGCGGCGGAGGTAGTGGAGGAAGGCGTAGGGGAAGGAGCCGACGCCGCGGCGGCGTCTGGCGTTGAGCTGGGTGGGCTCCTCCCAGGTGGGGAGGCCGCGCCGGGTGAGGGCCTGGTTGACGCGCTCGAAGGCTCGGGTGAAGTACTCGGCGCCCTCGGCGTCGAGGCGGCCCATCTGTTCAATCATGCCGATGGAGATGGCGAGTCCCATAGGGTGTCCTCCGGGTGAGCAGGGAGCTGTGTTCTGGAGAGGTCGCGCCTCAGGTCGTGGTGGAGCCAGGGGCGCTCCCCGAAGCGTCGGATGAGGCGCTGGGCGGTGGGGTTGGGGAGGTAGCCGACGACCTGCCCTTGATCGAGGAGGGGCTCGGGGTCGAGGTCCGGCGCGGGGTTGTGGCTGAGGTCGAGGCGCTGGAGCCGGGCGAGGTGGGGCGAGGCGGCGAGCACCTGGAGGCCCTGGAGCCCGATGGCGTTGTCGGTGAGGCCGAGCCAGGCGAGGTGGGCGAGGGCAGGAGCCTGGGCGAGGGTGGCGGCGTCGTCGTCGTCGAGCCCGGCGGAGGGCAGCTCCAGGCTGCGGAGGCGCTGGAGCCAGGGCGCGTCGAGGAGCTGGCGGAGGACGGGGCGCGCCTGGGTCAGGACGAGGTGTCGGAGGGGGAGGACGCTGAATCGTGATTCAGCGGCTGCGAGGAAGCCTGCGGCGTCTGTGCATCCTCCTTCGATGAGCCCGCCGTGGAGGATGGGCGCGGTGAGCCAGCGCTGGTGCGGGGCGTAGAGCGCGTCCCGCGCGCGGGCGCGGTAGAGGGCGCGTGCCTGTCGCTCCAGCTTCGCCGCGTCGGGGTGGTCTGGCGTCGTCCTGGCGAGGGCGACCCCGGCGCGGATGAAGGCGGCGAGGTCGGGGTCGTCCGGCTCCAGCGCCTCAGCCCAGGCGAGGCGCGCGTCGAGGTCGTCCGGCTGGTCCAGGAGGGTCCGGGGGAGGCGCATCTCACGCGACCCAGGCGAGGATGAAGTTGAGGTAGGCGCCTTCGGGGAAGCCGAGGCGCCGGGGGTGGTCGGCGCCGGCGCCGGAGACGCTGGCGATGGTCAGCTCGCGCCGGGCGGCGTGGGCTGCCTCTGCGAGGATGTCGAGGAGGTCGATCTCGCGGATGTGGCTGGAGCAGCTGGCGGTGGCGAGCCAGCCGCCGGGCGGGAGGGCCTTGAGGGCCAGCTCGTTGAGCTTGCCGTAGGCTTTGCGGGCGCGGGGGAGGGTCTTCTTGTTGGGGGCGAAGGAGGGCGGGTCGAGGATGATGAGGTCGTAGCGTCCGGGGTGGGCGGCCTGCTCCGCGAGGACGTCGAAGGCGTCGGCGGCGCGGAAGGCGTGGGGGGCGAGGGGGATGTCGTTGAGGGTGAAGTTGCGCTGGGCGGTCTCGACGGCGGGGGCGGCGATGTCCACGGTGGTGACGTGCTCGGCGCCGTGGAGCGCGGCGGCGACGGAGAAGCCGCCGGTGTAGGCGAAGCAGTTGAGGACGCGGCGCCCCAGGGCGAGGCGCGCGATGCGGTCGCGGTTGTCGCGCTGGTCGAGGAAGAAGCCGGTCTTCTGCCCGTGGAGCACATCCACCGTGAAGAGGCGGTCTCCCTCCGAGATCACGACCTCGCCGTCGAGGTGCCCCGCGACGAGGCGAGGTCCGCCCTCGGCGTGGGGGTTGCGGACGACGACAGCGCGGGGGTTGGCGACCTCCTGGACGGCGCGGACGAAGCGCTCCTCCCAGGCCAGGCCGAGGCGTCCGTCGGTGCGCAGGGAGGCGACGCCGTCGTAGAGGTCGCACTGGAGGCCGGGGATGTGGTCGTTCTCGCCGTGGCAGAGGCGGAAGCCGGTGACGTCGGGGGGGACGAGGTCGTCGCGGAGGCTCCTGGCGCGGTGGAGGCGCCGGAGGAGGAGGTCTTCGTTGACGGCCTCGTCCTCGCGGGTGGTCCAGGCGCGGAAGGTGAGGGGGGAGTCGGGCTCGACGGTGCCTCGGGCGACGAAGCGCCCGGCGGCGTCGTGGAGGTCTGCGACATCGCCGTCGCGGAGGCCCTGGGGGAGGTGGAGGGCGTCTCGGAAGACCCAGGGGTGTCCGTTGCGGAGGTGGGCTTCAAGGCGCTGGGTGAGGGTGAGGGCGGGGGGCATGGGGCTCCGTGGTGTCGATCAAGGCGAGGAGGCTTCGACGTAGACCTCGGGGGAGGGGGCGCCGAGCATGGGGAGGGCGTAGCGGAGTCGGACGCGGGAGACGATGTAGGCGTAGACGTGGCCGGGGGTGGCGGTGTCGTCCACGAAGTCGCCGGCGCCTTCGGGGAGGAGGGGTTCGAGGCGGGTGAAGGGGGTGCCTTCGCCCAGGTCGCGTCGGAAGACGACGGCGCCGAAGGCCGGCGTGGAGGACCACTGGAGGAGGATGTGCTGTCCGGTGGCCTCGGCCTGGAGGAGGTCCGGGGGCGGGGGAGGCTCCTCCCAGCGGGCTTCTTGAGGCGGGGCCGCGGCGAGGATCGTGCCGTCCGGGGTGACGAGGGCGAGGG
>CAUJGC010000467.1 GCA_963169075.1 Myxococcota bacterium | reverse complement strand
GGGGCGAGCCGCCCCCGGACCCCCACATATTGACACCCCGCGCAGGTCGCATAACCTGCCCTCCGCACCACACGCGGGCGCCTGGAGACACACCTCCGCTGCCCCACGACCCCGGCGCGACGCGCCTGCTGCGGAGGAGCCCTCATGGCCGAGCTGACCCGACGGGACCTGTTGAGCCTCATCCAGAATGACCGCCCCCGTCTCGCCGGGGTGGATCTCTCCGGGCTCCAGCTCAAGCACTTCGACCTCCGCCGCGCCAACCTCAAGCACGCCAACCTCACCTGGACCGACCTCGAAGGCGCCAACCTCGAAGAGGCCAACCTCGAAGGCGCCACCCTGGAGGGCGCCAACCTCAAGGGCGCCAACCTCAAGGGCGCCGTCCTCGACCGCGCCAACCTCCAGGAGACCGCCCTGGAGGGCGCCATCCTCAAAGAGGCCTCCCTCAACGGCACCCGCATGGGCAAGCTCCTCCTCCAGGGCGTCGATCTCCGCGGCGCCCGCCTCGACGGCATCGACCTCTCCGGCGCCGACCTCACCGGCGCCAACCTCGAAGGCCTCGCCATGCCCCGCGCGCGCCTCGAAGGCACCCTCCTCACCAAGGCCAACCTCAAAGGCGCGCGCCTTGAGGGCGCGCGCTTCGTCAAGACCAACCTCGAAGAGACCAACCTCCGCGAAGCCAACCTCGCCCGCGCCACCTTCGAGCACGTGGACCTCTTCGGCGCCAAGCTCGACGGCGCCAACCTCACCGGCGCCACCTTCCGCAAGGCCAACCTCGAGCGCGCCGCCCTCCCAGGCGCCGCCCTCGCGGGCGCCAACCTCACCGGCGAGTCCCTCTACGGCGCGTTCCTCCGCGACGCCAACCTCCAGGAGGCGCTCCTCAAGGGCGCCAACCTCATGGGCGCAGACCTCGAAGGCGCCAACCTCCAGCGCGCCGAGCTTCACCAGGCCAACCTCGAAGGCGCCAACCTCCAGCGCGCACACCTGGAGCACGCCAACCTCAAAGAGGCCAACCTCAAAGACGCCCGCGCCGAAGGCGCGCACCTCTTCAGCGCCAACCTCGAAGCAGCCCTCCTCGACTACACCAACCTCACCGGGGCCGACCTCGGCGGCGCCAACCTCCAGCGCACCAACCTCGAGACCGCTGACCTCAAGAACGCCACCCTGGAGGGCGCCAACCTCACCCAGGCCAACCTGGAGGCCGCCCGGCTCCGCGCCACCCTCCTGGAGCGCGCCACCCTCGCTCAGGCCAACCTCACCCGCGCCGATCTGGAGCATGTCAACCTCAGCGGCGCCAACCTCCAGAGCGCCAACCTCCAGGGCGCCAACCTCGCCCACGCCCACCTCAACGACGCCAACCTCGAAGGCGCCAACCTCGACAGCAGCACCCTCTCCGGCGCCTCCTTCCAGCGCGCCCGCCTCCTCAAGGCCGAGCTCAGCGGCGCCTTCCTCGAAGGCGTCCGCTTCGAGAGCGCCAACCTCCAGAGCGCGCAGCTCCAGGGCGCCAACCTCAAAGACGCCCGCCTCGACGACGCCAACCTCGAAGAGACCAACCTCAAGGACGCCTACCTCAAAGGCGCCACCCTCCAGAGCGCCAACCTCGCCCGCGCCGACCTCAGCGGCGTCGACTTCACCGACCTCAACCTCGAAGGCGTCAACCTCGAAGGCGCCAACCTCGAGTCCGCGCACCTCCAGCGCACCCGGCTCCGCGGCGCCAACCTCACCCGCGCCTCTCTCCAGAGCGTCCTCATCCTCGACTGCGATCTCCTCGGCGCCAACTTCGCCCACGCCAACATGGAGCACGCCAACCTCGAAGAGGCCAACCTCGAAGGGCACCAGCTCGCCCACGTCAACCTCAACCGCGCCAACCTCGAAGCCGCCAACCTCCAGGCCGCCAACCTCGAACGCGCCAGCCTGGAGCGCGCCAACCTCGAGCGCGCCAACCTCGCCCACGCCAACCTCGAAGCCGCCACCCTCCCGGGCGCCAACCTCGAAGAGGCCCACCTCGCCCACGCCAACCTCACCGGCGCCCTCCTCGTCGAGGCCAACCTCACCGAGGCCAACCTCCAGGCCGCGCGCCTCACACGCGCCAACCTCGCCGGAGCCAACCTCACCCGCGCCAACCTCCAGGACGCCCACCTCGAAGACGCCATCCTCAACGAGGCCAACCTGGAGGACGCGACCCTCCCCTCCCCCTGAGCCCCGACGCCTGCAAGATCACCTCCGCCGCGCGCTCGCCGCTCTCCAACGCCCCCTGCACCGTCGCAGCGCGCCCCGGCGAGGTCGCCTCGCCGGCCAGCTGGAGCGCGCCGATCGGCTGCCCAAGGGCCTCCCGCAGCCCTGCACCGCCCACCGGCACATACGAGTAGCCCATCCGCGACCACGGGTCCCCCGTCCACGACACCCAACGCCCCGACACGAAGCGACGACGCGCCTCCAGCCCCCAGCAACGCACCGCGTCCCCAAGCGCTGCCTCCACCGCCCTGGCCTCCCCAAGCCGGTCCAGCGCCAGCGCCTCCTCCCCTGCCACCAGCCCCATCGCCACCGGCGCCTCGTCAGACCGCCCCCAGCCCGGACGCCACCAGTGCTGCACCCGCAGCGGCGTCAGGAGCCCCGGCTCCTCCGCAGGCCACGGCGGCGCGCTGAAGCGCAGCACCACCTTGTTCACCGCCCCCACCCCAAGCCCCTCCACCGCAGCCTGCACCGACGCCGGGAGCCCCGGCTCAAAGCGCACCCCGCCCGCCTGGAGCACCCCAAGCGGCGCCGTCACCACACCCCAGCGCGCCCGGTGCACCGCGCCGTCCGCGCACGCCACCTCCACACCACCCTCCCCCCAGCGCACCACCTCCGCCGCCGCGCCGAAGCGGATCGACACCCCCGACGCCAGCCGCTCCATCAGCCCGCCGTACCCCCCCGCCAGCCGACGCTGCGCCCAGCCGTCCTCCCACACCCCCTCCCCGACGCTCCGCGCGCTCACCGCGTCGGGTGACGCGCCCCGCTCCACCGACACCAGCGCGTCCAGCAGCGCCGACACCTCCGCCGACCACCGCAGCCCCTGGCGCCCCGCCTCCAGGATCAGCGCCCGACGCAGCGACACGTCCCCCTCAGCCGACTCCGCCCACGCTGCGGCCAGCTCCCCGTACGCCGCCAACACCTCCACACCCGGCAGGAGCGACGAGCCCTCCAGCCCCAGGGCGCGCCCGTCGGCGTATACAGGAACCTCATCCCCCGGAGGCACATCCAGCATCTTCAAACCAAAGAGCCGAGCAAGATCAGCGACAAGGCTCCGCTCCCCGTGTACAAACTCAGCCCCAAGCTCCACGGGGTGAGGCGCCACCCCCGACCACGTCCACACCCGCCCCCCCACGCGCTCTCGCGCCTCCAGCACCTGCACCTCGACGCCAGCCGACGCCAGCCGACGCGCGCACGCCAGCCCCGCCGCCCCCGCGCCGACGACCAGCGCCGTCACCTCCCCCGCGACCGACGCCACGCCACACCTCCCATCCCCAGCACCCCGAGCCACGCCAGATACCCGATCACATCCCCCAGCATGACGTAGGGCGTCAGCCCACCCTTCAGCATCGGCACGTCGTGCGCCAGAATCTCCGCGTCCTCCAGCGAGGTGTGCGACACCACCTGACCCTTCGCGTCGATGAACGCCGTCACCCCCGTGTTGGTCGAGCGCAGCAGCCAGCGCCGCGTCTCCACCGCACGGAAGCTCGCCAGCGCCAGGTGCAGCCACGGCTCGTGGGTCTTCCCGAACCACGCGTCGTTCGTCATGTTGATCAGCACCTCGGGCTCCTGCTTCGCCAGCTCACGCCCGAAGCTCGGCAGGATGTCCTCATAGCAGATCATCATCCCCAGCCGGTGCCCCTTCAGCTCAAAGGTCTTCACCTCCTCGCCTGGCGTGAACTCCGACGCCTCCGGGATCAGATCGTACACCCACGGCCACAGGTCCGCCCCGGGGATCGTCTCGCCAAAGGCCAGCAGCCGCGTCTTGTTGTAGAGCCCCTTCACCCGACCCAGCTCGTCCAGCAGCACCGCCGAGTTGTAGATCCGGTAGTTGCGCGGCACCTGCCGCACCGTCCCGTCCGGCCCCACCTCGCTCATCTTCTTGTGCGGCGGGTCCGACGCCAGCTCCTCCGGGCTCAGCTCGCGGAACGTCACCCCGCCGATGAGCAGCGGCACGTTGTGCGCACGCTGCGGCGCGAAGCGATCCTGCGGGCGGCGCTTCGCCGCCTCGTCCTCCTCCACCGAGCCCACCACCGGCTCATCCGAGCGCATCAGGTACGTCGCGTCCTGCGGGAAGAAGCGCCGGTAGGCCTGCACGCTCCGGCGCAGCTCACCCACGTCCTCGCTCGCCTCGCGGCTCGCAAAGACCAGCGGCACCTGAAACGACGACTCCGGCCACACGATCAGCTCCACCTGCTCCTCGTCCACGAGCCGCTTGGAGAGCTGCTGGTGCAGCGTGTGGTTGTTGGCGATCCGATCCGGCGCCTCCTTCTCCCAGATCCCGATGTTCGCCTCCACCATCCCGATCCGGAGCTTCTCGGCCGCCGCCTCCTCGGCCTCCACCTGGCCGATCCGCACCACCCCATAGCCGATGTTCAGCCCCACCACCCCCAGCCCGGCCGCCAGCGAGAGCACCGCCAGGCGACGCTCCCGCCCCTCCACCGCCCCGCGCCGCAGCACAAACGCCGAGAGCGCATCATAGAGCGCCCCGTTGCACACAAAGAGCACCGCCGACACGCCCAGCGGACCCCAGAGCTCGGCGCTCTGGATCATCGGCGCGAAGTTGTATTGGCTGTTCCCCAGATAATACGGGAAGATGAGCGGCATCACCAGCTCCACCGCCACCCACACCACCGGCGCCAACACCCCCATCGGCGCCTTCAGGTGCCGACGCAGCGCATACACCAGCACCCCGAACACCCCGAACGAGAGCCCCTGAAAGAGACAGAGCAGCAGACAGATCCCCACCGCCGCTGGCATCGGCAGGTGCCCGAAGTCCATCAGCAGCCCCGAGATCCAGTAGAACCCGCCCGTGTTGGCGATCCAGCCTGTCAGCAGCGACCACCACCACGCCTGCTTCGCGCTCTCCGCGCCGTCAACCAGCGCCAGCAGCGGCACCACGAAGAGGAAGCCGAAGGCCCACACATCAAAGCCTGCGAAGCTCAGGAAGAGCAGCGCGCCGCTCAGCGCCGCCAACCCAAGCCGCATCAGCCTCCCGCGCCCCTTGCTCATCCCGACCTCCTGCATGGGGGCCCAGGGAGGGCTCCCCCCTGGCGGGCGTGGGCAGCGCCCACCACCCCCTCAAAAAACAAATAAAAAACAATATAAATAAACTACAAACCCAGCGCGATCACCCCAAGCCACGCCACGTCCAGCACCTCCACCTCCCCGGCGCCCCGCAGGTGCGCCCCGCACCCCTGCTCCCCCGTGACCAGCACCTCCGCCCCCTGCGCCGCCATCGACTCCACCAGCGTCGCCGCCGCACGACGCGCCCCCTCCGGCGCCGCCGCCGCATAGAGGCCACCCCCGCCGCAGCACGCCGCCTCAGCCCGGCGCTGCCACGCCTCCTCGGCGGGGCGCCCCAGAAAAAGCTCCACCAGCGCCCGCGGCCCGTCGTAGTGCTCCAGCCGACGCCCCACGCCGCAGCTGTCATGAAAGAAGACCCGACGCCCCGCCAGCGCGCCGCCTCCCGAGGGCATCGCCGCAGCCAGCCGATCCCCGCCCTCGCAGAGCGCCTCCACCAGGTGCACCACCCGCACCGACGCCACACCGTGCAGCCGCGCCGCCAGCGACGCCGACTCGGTGATCAGCAGGCGGCGACCGGCGCACGCCTTCAGCACCTCCTCCTGCCAACGCTCCGCCTCCTGCGCGTAACCGGCCTCGCGCAGCGCCTCGCCGCCCCCGTAGACCGCGCGCTCTCCCACGGGCACCCCGAGCGCCACACGCTCCCCCAGGGCCACCTCCAGCAGCCGCGCCACCGGCGCCAGCGTCTCCGGCGCCGACACCCGGCGCCCCTCCGGCAGCCACACCACCGGCGACTCCGGGTCCACCGCCGCCAGCACCTCCGCAGGCAGCACAGGCCCCTCACCGCGCCGCGCCGCCTCCGCCGCCTCCTCCACCCCCGCAGGCAGCGGCACGCCGCGCTCCACCAGGAGCCGCCGCGCCGCCCACATCGCCTCGGGCACGTCGTTGTCGTGATCGCACCACGTCTGGCAGCGCAGGCAGCCCGTGCAGTGCGCGAACACCTCACCGATCTCCGCCGTCAGCGCCACCTCCTCCCGCCGCACATGCCGCAGCAGGCTCATCAGCCCCCACGGCGTCACCGTCTCTCGGGACTCCGCCTGGGCCGCCGGGCACGCGAAGCGGCAGAGCCGGGGGCACCACGCGCAGAAATCCGAAGCCCGCTCCACGCGGGCCGACATCCGTATCATCCCTCGCCTCCTCCCGCGCCGACCGCGCCCCAGCGCCCCTCCAGCGACGGCAGCACGCCGCGCGGGTCCAGCTTCGCCTTCATCAAGGCCAGGATCCGCTGCGCCGCAGGCGACGCCGCCCCCTCCAGCCCGCCGCCCAACCACCCCGCCCGGCCCGCCACCCCGCCCAGCAGCGACGACGACGACGGCACATGCAGCGCCCCCTGGTGCGCCGAGATGTCGTAGAGCACCCCCGCCTCCCAGGCGGCCTCCGGCAGCTCCCCCAGCGCCTCCAGGCCGCCC
The DNA here is from genome assembly GCA_963169075.1 of Myxococcota bacterium. Classification (GTDB taxonomy): domain Bacteria; phylum Myxococcota_A; class Bradymonadia; order Bradymonadales; genus CAUJGC01. The sequence goes on along the minus strand of CAUJGC010000467.1, from coordinate 12,051 downwards.
CACACCGCGCGCGCCCGCGACGCCTCCTCCCCGCGGCGCGACACCGGATCGGCGCCCGCGCGCACGTCACCCTGCGCCGGCTGGTAGTAGGCGTCCGGGTCCATCGTCCGCGCCTCCACACGAGCCTGCGCGGCAGAGCGCCGCGCGAGCCCGTCCATCGCCGTCACCGCGTCCGCGCTGCCCTCCAGGAGCAGCCACGCCTCGCGCGCCGCGCCGCTGTAGAGCGCGTTGGGGCAGCGCAGCCCCGCGCCGAACGCCAGCCGCAGAAAGCGCAGCGCCGCGCGGTGATCGGGGCAGCGCACGCGCAGCGCGCGGCGCGCCTCGGGCTCTCGGGTCACCCCGAGCCACGCCGACGCGATCACCCCGAAGGCGCCGTCACCGCCCATGAAGAGGTAGCGCAGATCCGGCCCCGCCGCCTTCCGGGGCGCCGGGACGTACGTGTAGAGCGCCCCCTCGCCTGTCACCGCGCTCAACCCCACGCACGCCTCCCGCGCGCTCCCGCCCCAGAGGGCGTGCGGCGAGGGCTGCCAGGCGCTCAGGAGCCCTCCCACGGTCGCGTCGGGGTGCTCGCGGCGCCAGCTGGAGAGGCTGGCGCCGCTGGACTCCAGCCAGCTCGACAGCGCCCCCACCGTCACCCCGGCCTCCGCGCGCACCAGCAGCGACTCCCGATCCCACGCCAGCACCCGGCTCATCCGCCGCATGTCCAGCGCCACCGACCCCGACGACGCCACGCACGGGCCGCCGCGACCGCCGCCCACCGGCAGCACCCGCGCGCCCTCCGCCGCGGCGTCATCCAGCAGGTTCATCAGGTGGTTCTCGTTGAGCACCTGCACCGCGCGCTGCGGCGCCGCGTCGCCCAGGTGTCTCAAGCCAGGCAGGAGCGCTGGATTCCACGCCTCAGCACCCGCAAGGGTGCCCTCAACCGCGAGATCATCGCTCATGGCAGCACCTCCGACACCGGCCACACCTTCCCTGGGTTCATGATCCCGCGCGGGTCCAGCCCCGCCTTCAGCGCCGCGAAGAGCGGCCAGCCCCCCCGGTGATCCTCACCGACATACGCCACCCGGCTCGACCCGATCCCGTGGTGGTGGCTCACCGTGCCGCCGCACGACACCACCGCCTCCTGCGCGGCCTGCCACGTCGCCGCGTAGCTCGCCAGGCTCTCATCGGTGTCCACGCCAAAGCCTGCGAATGTAAAGTAGATGCTCGCGCCCTCGGGATACGCATGGGAGAGGTGCGCCATGATGAAGGCGTGCGGCGCCACCGCGTCGCGCACGCTGTAATAGAGCGCCGTCAGGTTCGACCACGTCGCCGCCACCTCGAACGTGTCCACGAACACCCCCGCATCGAAGAGCGGCGACTGCTTGTAGGACACCTTGAAGCGGTTCTCCAGCCAGTGCTCACCGGGGCCGGGGCCCAGGTCAAAGGCGTAGCCCTCCAGGATCGCCCGCGCCGCGTCCTCCTCCTCCCGCACCAGCCCCGCCTCCCCTTCAAAGCCCACCACCAGCAAACACCCGCCGGGCAGCGCGTCCGCCAGCTGGTTCAAGAGCAGCGGCTGACCCACCGCGCGACCCAGGAGCCCCATCGCCGCACGGCTCACCCGCGCCCCCACGTCCGGCAGCGCCTCCGTCACCCAGCCCACCTCCTGTGGGATCGCCCGACGCGCCGCCCGATAGAGCCCCGCCGCCAGACGATCCGGGATCCCCACCCCCTCGCCGCTGCGACGACGCACCCCCGCCACCGGCCCACCGCCGCCGTGACCGGCGATCAGCGTGTCAAACTCGTCGTAGAGGCGCATCACGCAAGGGCGCAGCCCCGCCTGCATGATCTCCCGCTGCGCCGCGATCCCCTCCTCGATCGTGTGGCACCGCCACCCCCGATAGGCCCGCGCCGCAGGCGCCGGGTGCAGCCGCAGCGTCGCCGCCGTCATCACCCCGAGCGTCCCCTCCGAACCCACCAGGAGCTGCGTCAGATCCAGCCCGCCGCCCCACCGCGTCGCACCCAGCCCCGGCGCCGAGTCCAGCACCTCACCCGCCCCCGACACGAAGCGCACCGTCTGCACCATGTCCTCGATCTTCCCGAAGCGGCTGCTCTGCTGACCCGCCGAGCGGCTCGCCAGATACCCGCCCAGCGTCGAACAATAGAGGCTCGACGGGTAGTGCCCCAGCGTCAGCCCGCGACGCAGCAGCTCCGTCTCCAGCTCCATCCCCAGCACCCCGCACCCCACGCGCACCAGCAGCCCCGAGGCGTCCACCGCCTCGATCTTCGACAGCCGCTTCACGTCCACCACCACCCCGCCGTGGATCGGCGCCGCCCCGCCGCACACCCCGCTCCCCGCCCCGAACGGCACCACCGGCACCCCCGCCTCCCCAGCCACCCGCAGGACCGCCGCCACCTCCTCCTCGCTCCCCGGCTGCACCACGCAGCGCGGGCGGTGCCGCATCAAACGCCCGCCCCGCGCCAGGATCACCCCCTCCGCCTGGCTGTCGCGGCTGTAGGCCAGCTGGTCCGCCTGCGAGGTCAGCACATGCGAACGACCCACACACGCCGAGAGCTGCTCGATCAAGTCGCTTGATCCCTCGCCCATCCCCGCTCCTCCACGCTACGCCGCAGCACCACGCTGCGGCCCGCACGCTACGCACCGACGCGACGCCTGTCAACGGGGGCTGGGGGCGATCCGACCCCGCCCCCCTTGACACGCCGCGTCACCGGCGCTACCCCTCCCCACCGAAGGCCCACCCACGAGGCCCCCATGCACCACGCCAACCACGACCTCCAACGCGCCCGACACATCCTCCAGCAGCACGCCGCGCGACCCCTCTCCACCCAGGCCCTCCTCCCCGGCCTCCGCTGGTGGTTCGACCCCGAGGCCCCTGCCCTCGTCGCCTACCGCGAAGCCTGGGGACACTGGATCGTCGCAGGCCCACCCATCGCCCCACCCGAGCACCTCGCCGCCACCACCGAACGCCTCCTCCGCGCCGCGCGACGCGCCAGGCGACGCGTCGCCTTCTTCGGCCTGGAGAGCCACGAGGTCCACACCCTCCGCGACCACGACCCCAGCCTCCCCTGGGACGCCCTCCCCATCGGCGCCCAGCCCACCTGGGACCCCACCCGCTACGACCTCGCAGACGCCGACCGCAAGAGCCTCCGCGCCCAGGTCCGACGCGCCAGCCGACACCTCACCGCACGACCCCTCGCCCCCCAGGACCTCGCCCCGGGACAGCCCGACCGCCTCGCCTGCGAGCGCCTCCTCGACGCCTGGAGGCAGCAGCGCCGCATGGCCCTCATGGGCTTCCTCGTCGCCCTCCACCCCTTCGACCACCTCCAGGACCGCCGCGCCTGGATCGCAGAGGACGACCAGGGCCAGCCCTTCGCCTTCCTCATCACCGCGCCCATCGCACCACGCGCCGGCTGGATGCTCGAACACCTCATCCGACACCCCAACGCACCCAACGGCGCCGCAGAGCTCCTCGTCCACACCGCCCTCACCGAGGCCGCCCAGGCTCAGGCCCCCTCCCTCACCCTCGGCCTCGCCCCCCTCGCCAACCTGCCCCCCGAGGGCTCGCAGCACCCCGCCCTCGACGCCCTCCTCCGCGCCTCCTGGACGCACCTCAACCCCCTCTACGGCTTCCAGAGCCTCCACCGCTTCAAGCTCCGCTTCCGACCCCACCACACCCCCACACACCTCCTCGTCGCCCCGCGACGCGTCTCCCTCTGGACCCTCGCCGCCACCCTCCGCGCCTTCGCTGGCGCCAGCGCCTTCACCTTCGCCCTCGACTCCGCCGCGCGCCTCCTCCGCAACACCCTCCGACGACGAGGCACCCCATGACCGAGCCCTCCCTCTGGACCCAGCTCCTCGCCCTCCTCCAGGCCGCCCCCACCCTCGCCCCCTACGCCGCGCGCCTCGCCTCAGCCGCCCCGCGCATCATCCAGGCCCTCCGCCACGCCGACCTCGACCCCCTCACCGACGCCGGCAAGCGCCTCCTCAACGATCTCCTCGATCAAGACGACCTCCTCGTCGAGACCCTGGAGCGCCTCAGCCACGCCGCCGACCACATCGCTCAAGATCCCGCCGCCCGCGCCGCCCTCGTCGCCCTCCGCGAGCGCGCCCTCGACGCCGCCGACGGCCTCATCCTCCGCGCCGTCACCCACGCCTTCGACACCCAGGCCGCACCCCAGACCGCGCGCTTCGCCGCAGCCGTCGAGGCCACCCTCGACGCCCTCCTCGCCAGAGCCCTCCAGGCCGCCCTCCGCACCCCTCAGCGCGACGAGAGCACCTCCAACACCACCGCCTCCCCCACCTGACGCGCCGCCGACACCGCCGCCGCCACCTTCTCCCGATCCCCCGCACGCGCCGCCTTCACCGCCTCCACCAGCGCCTCCTGCCACGCCTCATCCCGCGCCTCGTCCTCTCCATCCCCCGGCGCCACCATGTCCGCCACCAGGTCCAGCGCCTCGCCCCAGCGCCCCGCCACCACCAGCCGCGACGCGTTCAGCTCGTCCAGCGCATACGTCAGCGCGTCCGGCACCACCCCCTCCGGCAGCGCGTCCATCCACGCCTCCGCCTCCGAGAGCGCCACCTCCGCCTCCACAGGCTCCTCACCCGACACCACCCACCCCCAGGCCTCCACCAGCCGCGCCCCCACCGCCGTCAACGGCAGCCGCGGATCCTCCAGCAGCCGCTCCAGCCGCGCCGCCAGCGCCCGGCTCGCCTCACCCCGCGCGCCCAGCTCCCCCAGCCGACGACGCACCTCCGCCTTGCCACCCGACGACGGCACACCCTCCGGGCGACGCGCCCCGGCGCGCACCCCCGTCGCCACCAACGACGCCCCTCCCCCCGTCACCTCCACCTCCAGCGCGCCGATGAAGAGCACCAGCGCCGCCATCCGCCACGCGTGCGCGAACGCAAAGTCCCACTCCCCCGACTCCGTACGCACCGCCAACCCGTTGATACGCACCTTGATCTCTTTGATCTCCCGGATCAAAACATCTACGCCCGGCACCCCGCGCCGCAGCGGCACATAGCGCAGCGACGCCCCATCCACATAGAGGATCCCCGCCGAGCGCGGCGCCATCGTCGGCGGACCCGCCAGGAGCCCCTCCGGCAGCCGCAGCGAGGCCACCTCACCCACGCTGTGCGTCCACGGGTCCGGCGACGGGTAGATCTCCACCGCCAGCAGCGGCATCAGGTGCGGACCCGCCGCACCCTCCGGCGGCTCCTGCCGATCCTCCGCGTTCAGGTACTCCGCCCCCAGCGGAAAAATCCCCACCCGCGTGGACAGCTCCAGCACCTCCAGCGCCGCCTCCAGCCGCGGCGCCTCCGCCTCCACGCGCACCTGCTTCGACGCCGCGTGCAGCTGGATCGCGTAGAGGCTCTCCTCCGTGCTGATCTGACCCCGCATCTTCCACGACACCCACCCGAACACCCCAAGCCCAAGCGCCGCGATCCCACCCCAACCCGCCGGGCTCGCCAGGAACGCCGGCAGCACGCCCGACGCCTCCGCCGGGGACACCGTCGTGTACACCCCGCACGTCCCACCCACCCAGAGCACCCCGAGCCCAAGCCACGCCACCCCCGTCCAGAGGTGGAACCCCCGCGTCTGGACCGCCAGGAAGAGCACCACCCCCAGCACACCCGCCGCCGTAAGCGCCAGCGACGACGACCCCGCCTGCGCCGACGCCAACCAGTGGATCCCGAAGATCAGCCCGATCATCCACCCCAGGCAGCCACACCCCACGCGACGGCTCTCCAGGCGCTGACGGATCGACTCCGCCGACGTCACCGCCCCGCCGCCGCCACCGGCGCCGCGCTGCGCCTGCTGAAGCTGCTCCAGAAATGAAGACATATCAAAACCCGTATAGAATCACATCAAATCACCTGGACCTCCCAGGCGGCGTCACTCTAACACCGCCGCCTGCGTCGCGACAACCACCCCACCCCACAACCGCCCGCGCCACTGGCGACGCGCCGCGCCCGATGCTAGAGTGTCCCCGTGATCGACGCGGCGGGCGCTGCCCACGCCGAGGGAGAGGGGAGCAGACATGAAGAAGGTCAGGTGGAGCGCGCTGTGCATCGCAGCGCTCATCGGGTGCGGCGAGAGCGCCGGAGAGGGCGTCGGCGTCTCCGACGACCAACCCACGGGCGCTGGCGTCGGCGCCGCCTGCCTCCAGAGCGCCGAGTGCAGACCCGGCCTCACCTGCGCCTCCAGCCGATGCGCCCCCGCGGGCAACACCCCCCAGGGCGCCGGCTGCCGCATCACCGCCGAGTGCGCCCCCGAGCTCTACTGCGACCCCGCCCGCTCCGCCTGCCAGCCCGCGGGCACCTCCCCCCAGGGACACGCCTGCGCCGACACCGCCGAGTGCGCCCCGGGCCTCGCCTGCGACCTCTACGGCTTCGGCGGCACCTGCCAGGACCGACGCGACGAGGCCGACGAAGGCCAGCCCTGCGCCGACGACGGCGCCTGCTTCGCAGGCCTCACCTGCCGTCAGGGCGTCTGCGCCGGCGGCCTCGCCAGCCTCCCCCCACCCTGGAGCGGCGTCACCTGCGCCCCCGACGAAGGCCCCCTCCGCGCCTACTTCGAGGTCCCCGGCGGACCCCGCCCCCTCGCGGACTTCTACCGCCTCCCCACGCCCAATGACCTCCGCCTCGACGTCGGACGACCTCGCCTGGAGGACCACCCCACCCCGGGTGACGAGGCCCTCGGCTTCGATCTCCTCGGGCGCTACCTGGAGCGCATCGCCGCCGAGCAGGACCACTGGGGCGTCAACCAGGCCGTCCTCTTCCGCTTCTCCGGGCGCATCGACTTCAGCGAGGCCAGCCTCACCTCCGGCGGCGACAACCCCACGATATATATTGTGGATATCACACCTTCATCGCCCGAGTACGGCGAGCTTCAGCCGGTCTACTGGCAGGCCAGCACCCAGGGCTCGGCCTACATCTGCGACAACTGGCTCTCGATCCGCCCCACCTGGGGGCGGCCGCTGAGCGCCAGGACGACCTACGCCGCCGTCGTCACCACCGGCATCCTCGGCGCCACCGGCGACCCCGTCGCCCAGGGCGACGACATGGGCGACGTCCTCGCGGCCACCCGCCCCGCCGAGCCCCACCTGGCGGCGGCCTGGGATCGCTACCTGCCGCTGCGCCTCTGGATGGGCGAGCGCGGCATCCCCCCCGAGCGCATCGCCAGCGCCGCGGTCTTCACCACCGGCGACCCCCGCCAGCTCGGCGGCGCCCTCCGCGACGCCGCCCGCGACAACGCCCCCACCCTCTCGGCCCTCACCACCTGCGCCACCGGCGTCCGCTCCCCCTGCGAGGACGACGCCCCCGACACCCGCGGCTGCGTCGGCACCCCGGACGGGCTCACCGAGGTCCACGGCAAGCTCCTCATGCCCATCTTCCAGCGCGGCGCCCCGCCCTACCTCGACGCAGGCGGCGGCCTGGAGCTGCGCGGCGGCGCCCCGGTCCTCCAACGCCAGGAGGACGTCTGCGTCGCCATGACCCTCCCCCCCGGCGAGCCCCCGCAGGAGGGCTGGCCGGTCCTCCTCGTCGCCCACGGCACCGGCGGCACCTTCCGGAGCCACGTCGGCTCCACAGCCCCCCTCGTCACCGGCGTCGAGGTGGACGGGCGGCGCCTGGACATGCTCACCCTCGGCTGGGATCAGGTGCAGCACGCCGCGCGGCGCGGCGACAGCACGCTGGACCCGGAGACGCTGGTCTACAACTTCGCCAACCCCGACGCCGCGCGCGGCAACTTCTGGCAGGCCGCCGCCGACCTCCACGCCGTCGTCCGCTTCGTCGAGACCCTCGACCTCACGGTCGACGGGCGGCGCGTCAAGGCCGACCCGCGCCAGATCTACGTCCTCGGACACAGCCAGGGCGGCACCAGCGCCCCCATCGCCCTCCCCTTCGAGCCCGCCGTGCGCGGCGCCATCCTCTCCGGCTCCGGCGCGGGCCTCACCCTCAGCCTCCTGGGCAAGACCAGCCCCCTCAACATCCCCGCCGCCGTCGCCGCAGGCCTCCAGGACCCCATGGTCAGCGAGAGCCACCCCGCCCTCAACCTCCTCCAGGGCTGGTTCGACCCCGTCGATCCCCTCGCCTATGCCGAGTACGTCGGCGCGCGGCACCTCCCCGGCGTCACCACCCCCCGGCACACCCTCCACCTCATCGGCCTCGGGGACACCTACACCCCCCAGCCCACCCTGGAGGTCATGGCCACCGCCCTCCGCGCCACCCTCGTCGAGCCCCAGCGCGGCGAGCTGCCCCGCGCCTTCCTCGCCACCGCGCCTGCGCCCGTCTCCGGCAACGCCTCCGTCAACGGCCAACGCTACACCGTCGTCACCCGCACCTACGTCCCCGCAGGCTACGACGGGCACTTCGTCCTCTACCGGGACCCCGACGCGCAGCGCGACATGCAGCGCTTCCTCAGCTCCGCGATCTCCAACGGCACCCCGATCATACCGGAGTAGCCCCTGGATTCCACACAAAGTCCATATAGATATCCTACAGATAAAGAGGTGACACCATGAAGAGGACGGGATGGGCAGCGCTGCTGCTGGGTGTGCTGATCACCGCCGCGTGCGGCGGCGGCACGGAGGGCGTCGGGGTCAGCGCGGGGACGCCGGCGAACAGTGGCACCAACAACAACCCCGGCACCAACAACAGCCCGGCGAACAACGCGCCGGTGAACAACAACCCGGGCACCAACAACAACCCCGGCACCAACAACAACCCCGGCACCAACAACAACCCCGGCACCAACAACAACACGCCGCCGGTGACGGGGGCGGGGGTGGGGGACGCCTGCGACGAGGCCACGCCCTGCCGACCGGGGCTGGCGTGTGAAGGCGGGGCGTGCGCGCCGGGGATGACGCTGGGGCTGGGGCAGCCCTGCCAGATCAGCCTGGAGTGCCAGAGCGGGCTCTACTGCGCCCCCACCGCGACCTGCCAGCCTGCCGGCAACGCCCCGGAGGGGGCGAGCTGCGCGGCCACCGGCGAGTGCGCCAGCGGGCTGGTCTGCGGCCTGGTGGGCCTGGGCGGGGTGTGTCAGGCGGCGGGAACCGGCGACGTGGGCGACGCCTGCGAGACGCTGCTGGAGTGCCTGGGCGGGCTGGGGTGCGGCGTGGATCTCATCGAGGGCGGCGCCCCGGCCTGCCTGCCGGGGCCGCGGGGCGGCTTCCCGGCGCCCTACGCGGGGGTGGGCTGCACCACCGCCGATCTGGACCCGCCCTTCCGGGCCTACTTCGAGGTGGACACGACGGAGACGCCTGCGGACTTCTACCGGCGCCCCTTCCCCTCGGACCTGGCGCTGAAGGCGGACGGGCACGTGGACCTGAGCGGGCACCCGACGCCGGGGACGTCGATCCTGGGCGCAGATCTGGTGGGGGAGGTCCTGGACCGCATCGAGGAGGATCAGGTGCGCTGGGGGCTCAACCCAAGCGTCATGATGCGCTTCAGCGGGCGGATCAACTACGACACCATCGTGCCCAACGGCGAGGCGCCGACGCTCTACATCGTGGACATCACGCCGGGCTCGCCGGAGTACGGGGAGCGGCAGCCGCTCTACTGGCGGGCCTCCTCGGGGGCGGGGCGCTATGTGTGCCACAACTGGCTGGCGGTGCGCCCGGCCTGGGGGCGTCCGCTCAACCCCAACACGACCTACGCGGTGATCGTCACCAGCGGGGTGCAGGGGCGTGACGGCGAGGCGCTGGAGCGGGACGCGGACTTCGGGGCGATGCTCCAGGGGAGCGATCCGGGGGGCGGGCTCTCGAAGGCGTGGCAGGCGTGGGCGCCGCTGCGGGCCTGGGTGCAGGATCAGGCGGTGGACGCGGGCGCGCTGCGGGCGGGGGTGGTGTTCACGACGGGCGATCCCCGGGGCACGGCCCAGCTCTTGCGCGGGGCGGTGCGCGGGGGCGCGGCGCTGGACGTCTCCTCGGAGCTGGTGGTCTGCGACGAGGGGGTCACCTCGCCTTGCGACGACGGGCTGGAGGGGGAGGCGCACCAGCGCGGCTGCTTCGCGGCGGCGCAGGGCTTTGACGAGATCCACGGCCGCCTCACGATGCCGATCTACCAGCGCGGCCAGGCCCCCTACCTGACGGAGGGCGGCGAGGTCGTGGTGGAGGGGGCGAACGTGGTGGAGCAGCGGCGGGAGGACGTGTGCTTCGCGATGACGGTGCCTCGGGAGCTGGAGCCGCCGGCGTCGGGGTGGCCGGTGCTGATCGTGGCGCACGGGACGGGCGGGTCGCTGCGCTCGGGGGCGGAGAACGTGGCGGGCTCGCTCTCGCGCTTCAACATCGACGGGCAGCAGGTCGGCTTTGTGACCTTCACCTGGGATCAGGTCCAGCACGGCGACCGGCGGGGCGGGAGCACGGTGGACCCGGAGCAGCTGGTCTACAACCTCCTCAACCCGCGCGGCGCGCGGGGGAGCTTCCTGCAGGCGGCGGCGGAGGTGCACGCGGTGGTGCGCTTCCTGGAGGAGTACCGCTTCGCGGCCTCCAACTCGCCTACAGGCGAGGCGATCCCCATCGACACGAGCAAGATCTACTTCCTGGGGCACAGCCAGGGCGGCACCAGCGGCCCCATCGCCCTCCCCTTTGAGCCGGGCATCCAGGGCGCGGTCCTCTCGGGGGCGGGCGGGAGCTTCGTGCTGAGCCTCGCGGGCAAGACGAGCCCGCTGAACGTGCCGCAGCTGGTCCAGCTCTTCCTCCAGGACACGGACGTGTCGGAGTCGCAGCCGATCCTGGCGCTCCTCCAGGGCTACATGGACCCGGTGGACCCGGTGAACTACGGCGAGTACATCGGCGCCCGACGCCTGGAGGGCGTCACGACCCCGCGCCACGTCTTCCACACCTTCGGGATCGGGGACACCTACACGCCGCCGCTGACCCTGGAGGTCATGGCGACCGCGCTCCGGCTGGGGATGATCCAGCCTCAGGAGGCGGAGCTGGAGCGCGGCTTCGTCTCGCAGGTGACGCTGCCGGCCTCGCAGAACGTCAACGTGGCGGGGACGCGCTACACGGTCGTGGGGCGCCAGTACACGCCCAACGGCTACGACGGGCACTTCGTGCTCTTCCGCCACCAGGCGGCGATGGACGACCTCCGGGAGTTCCTCGGGAGCGCCGTGCTGACAGGAACCCCTGTGATTACGGACTGATGGAGAACACCATGCGCTCTATATCCGCGACGCGCGCCGGGGTCGCCCTGGGGGTGTTCGCCCTCCTCGGGGCGGCCTGCGGCGGCCAGGAGGGGGCCGCGCCAGCGGCCCCGGAGGACGAGCAGGCGCTCTGCGCCGAGGCCGCCGCCCACGTCCAGACCTGCTTCCCCGACGTCGAGATCGGCACGCCGGAGGCGTGCGATCCCGCCCAGGCCGCCGACCTCCTCAGCCGCCCCTGCGAGGAGCTTCAAGCGGTGGACGCCAACAAGGCCGACGGCCTCTGCGCGCCCTGGCTCTGGTGGACCTGGCAGCGCTGCCTGCCGAGCAGCGGAGGAGGCGCCGGGGCCACCGGGCAGCCGCTCTACGTCAGCCTGAGCACCTGCGACGACGACTTCTGCCTGGGGACGCTGGGCGGGGGCTCGTGCGCGCTGGTGACGCTGGAGGACGCAAGCGGCGTCGAGGTCGCCAGGGACTACACCAACACCAACAGCTCGGCGCGCTTCGAGGGGCTCGCGCCGGGCGTCTACACCGTGAAGGTCTGGACGCGGGAGGGCGCCCTGGCCGAGCAGATGATCAGCGAGGGCCTCTCGCTGAGCGGCCGCGCCCCGGCGACCCAGGAGGTCGCCGTGGTGACGGATGAGGTGCCCAGCTACCAGCGGCGCCCCAACCCCGACTACCAGGACCTCGCGGAGCGCTACGCCACCGGCGTCGAGGTGGAGTTCGCCACACAGACCTTCACGCTGGAGGACGCCTTGACCGAGGTGGCGCACGATGTGGAGGTGACGCCGTCGCGGTATGAGTGAACGGGGGGTTCGGGGGGCGGGGCGCCCCCCCGGCCGCGGGCGGGGCCCCCCCATAAAATAAACCCCAAAAATTGGTGTGTTGTGTGTGTGTGTGGTGG
>CAUJGC010000466.1 GCA_963169075.1 Myxococcota bacterium | reverse complement strand
CCGGCGGCTGGGGGCGCGCCGCCCCCAGCCCCCCAGACCTCAGGGCACCTCGACGTAGAGGTCAGCGCCTCGATCCAGGAACTCGTTGGCCTTGGCGCTCATGCCGGCGGCGATGGCCTGCTCTTCGCTGAAGTTGTTCTCTTCGGCGTAGGTGCGGATGTCCTGGGTGATCTTCATCGAGCAGAACTTGGGGCCGCACATGGAGCAGAAGTGCGCGACCTTGGCCCCCGGCGCCGGGAGGGTCTGATCGTGGTAGGCCCGCGCGGTGACGGGGTCCAGGGCGAGGTTGAACTGGTCCTCCCAGCGGAACTCGAAGCGGGCCTTGGAGAGGGCGTTGTCCCACTCCTGGGCGTGGGGGTGCCCCTTGGCGAGATCGGCGGCGTGGGCGGCGATCTTGTAGGCGATGAGGCCCGCCTTGACGTCGTCGCGGTTGGGGAGGCCGAGGTGCTCCTTGGGGGTGACGTAGCAGAGCATGGCGGTGCCAAACCAGCCGATCATCGCCGCGCCGATGGCGGAGGTGATGTGGTCATAGCCCGGCGCGATGTCGGTGGTCAGGGGCCCGAGGGTGTAGAAGGGGGCCTCGTGGCACCACTTGAGCTGCTTGTCCATGTTCTCGCGGATGCGGTGCATGGGGACGTGGCCGGGGCCCTCGCACATGACCTGCACGTCGTACTCCCAGGCGATCTTCGTCAGCTCGCCCTGGATGTAGAGCTCCGCGAACTGCGCCTTGTCGTTGGCGTCCGCGATGGAGCCTGGGCGGAGGCCGTCCCCCAGCGAGAACGCCACGTCGTACTTCTGCATGATCTCACAGATCTCGCGGAAGTGGGTGTACATGAAGTTCTCTTTGTGGTGCGCGAGGCACCAGCGGGCGACGATGGAGCCGCCGCGGGAGACGATACCGGTGGTGCGCTGGGCGGTGAGGGGGATGAAGCGCAGGAGGACGCCGGCGTGGATGGTGAAGTAGGAGACGCCCTGCTGGGCCTGCTCGATGAGGGTGTCGCGGAAGATCTCCCAGGTGAGGTCTTCGGGGACGCCGCCGACCTTCTCCAGGGCTTGATAGAGGGGGACGGTGCCGATGGGGACGGGGCTGTTGCGGATGATCCACTGGCGGGTCTCGTGGATGTTCTTGCCGGTGGAGAGGTCCATGACGGTGTCCGCGCCCCAGAGGGTGGACCAGCGGAGTTTTTCGACCTCCTCCTCGATGGAGGAGGTGACGGCGGAGTTGCCGATGTTGGCGTTGACCTTCACGAGGAAGTTGCGGCCGATGATCATCGGCTCCAGCTCGGGGTGGTTGATGTTGCAGGGGATGATGGCGCGCCCCTCCGCGACCTCCTTGCGGACGAACTCGGGCTCGACGCCTTCGCGGAGGGCGATGAACTCCATCTCCTCGGTGATGACGCCGCGCCGGGCCCAGGCGAGCTGGGTGACGGCGCCGGTGCCGACGAGGGGGGTGTTCTGGAGGCCCTCGGGGATGGGTGCGGCGCCGGGCAGGGGGCTGTATTGGACGGGCTCGGCGGTGAGGGTGTCGCGCTTGGCGATCCAGGCCTCGCGGAGCTTCGGGAGGCCCTGGCGGATGTCGTAGCCGCGGGGGCCGCTGGTGTCATAGACCCGGAGGGGGGGCTCGCCGCCGGTGAGGGCGATCTCGCGCATGGGGACCTGGATGTCCTCGCGGGAGCCCTGGAGGTGGACGCGGGTGGAGGCAGGGTAGACGCCCTCGTAGGGGAGGGTCGGGTCGTGCTGGGTCATGGGTGGGCCTTGTGTGGGGGCGGGGTATGGGCGATCCTGGTGCCGCGCTCCCTCCGCCGGTGTCAACCGGATCAGGTTCCAAGGGTGTGCTCTCAACTCGGGCTGGCCGGGTACCCCTGGCGGCTGCTGCGCGGGAGTGTAGGCAGGGTCGTCACCCCGGTCAAGGCGCCGCGCGCTGATGAGGTGAGGCCCCGATGCGCTCAGAGCAAATGTATGATAAATTGATATCTAATTCACCCATTTCGTTTACGCGTGAGGAGGCGGAGTCCTGGAGCGAGGCTGCGCTGGGGTGGCTGGAGCACCTGCGCCAGCGCGGCGAGGTGCTGGAGGCGGGGTTGGAGTCGTTCTATACGCGGTGGATCGCGAGCTTTGAGGCGGGCTGGGGCGGTGACGCTCACCTTGAGGAGGGGCTGCGCCGGGTCGCGCTGCTGCGGGCGGTGATCCCGGTGGCGACGCTGGAGGCGATGGTGCTGGCTGCGCCGGTTTTTCCCTGGCAGCTGGGCCCGGCGTCGTTGAGCTGGGAGGTGGTGCAGCGGGCGGCGCTGGCGCAGCAGGGCTACCCCCGAGGCTCCCATGTGCCTGGGATCTATGGATTTCGCCTCTTCGGCCGGGAGGGGGCGAGGCTCCTGAGCCGCCTGCTGGTGGAGGGGAAGCCCTGCCACGCGGAGTCGGTGGCGCGGGCGCTGCGGCTGATCGGGGGGCCGGAGGCGGTGCCGGGGTTGATGGCGGCGTTATCGAGCAGCTCGAAGCCGACGCGGGCGGCGGCGCAGCAGGGGCTGGTGCAGAGCGAGGCGGTGGAGATCGTGCTGGCGGCGCTCCCGGCGGCGCTGGTCGCGCGTCGCAAGGACGTCCGTACGCTGGCCGCGGAGGCGTTGGCGATGCTGCCGCCCAGCGCGGCGGCGCACCGGCTGGCGCAGGAGGCGCTGCGAGGGGAGCAGGCTACGGAGGTGCGGGAGCAGCTGGAGCGGGTGCAGGCGCCTCCAGCGGAGCAGAAGGGCGCGGGGGTGGCCGCTGTAGCGGCGCAGCTGGAGGGTCGATCCCCTGGCGCGGGGCTGGCGTGGCTCGACGCGGAGCAGGCGCGAGGGTCGTGGGAGGTCGTACAGCATGTGGCGGCGCGGGCGCGGGCGCGGCGGCTGGCGTTGGTGCCAGACAACACGGTGCTGGGGCTGCCGCAGCAGCGGGCGCTGGAGTGGCTGATCCAGCAGGGCGAGCCCTACCGGGAGGAGGCGCTGCTGCTTGGGCTGGAGCTGAAGGATAAGTGGTTTCGCAAGCGGTGCGCGGATCAGCTGCGGGCGCAGGTGTCGCCTGGGTTGAACGCAGCGTTGATCGCGCTGCTGGTTCAGGAGGCGGCCCCCGAGGAGGCGCGGATGCTCGCGGCGGAGCTGCTGGCGGATCGAGGGGCTGGGGAGGGGGAGGCGGCGCTGGGGGAGGTCGCCGCGGCGGGGAAGGTCAAGAAGGGGGCGAAGCTGCGGGAGGCTGCGGCTGCGGCGCTGGGGCGGCTTCAAGGGGTGGATGTGTAGATCTTTCTATATTTTTTGCTGTTTATTTTGTGATTCTTCAGTGTTTCGGTAGAGGAGGAGGAGGAGGAGCCAGAGGGGGGTGAAGAGGCGGACCTCCCAGGCGTTGCCGACGGTGAAGACGGCGAGGGTCCAGGGCGCGGCGAAGGCGAGGACGCGCAAGGCGAGGCGAGGCTGGGGGGCGTTGGCGGCGAGGAGGGTGGTGAGGGTGAGGAGGGTGAGGAGGCCGAGGAGGCTGAAGCCGTAGGTGAGGTTGTAGACGAGGAGGTTGGAGTGGAAGAAGTCGCCGCCTTCGGCGGTGGCGCGGAGGGCGAGCCAGGTGCCGAGGGTGGCGGCGGTGGTGAAGGCGAGGGTGGCGAGGTGGGGGAGGGGGCGGGCGCGGGGGAGGAGGTGGGGGAGGTGGAGGGCGGCGTAGAAGGCGGGGAGGAGGAGGGCCGTCTCGCGGACGGCGGCGCCGAGGGCGCCGAGGGCGCCGAGGGCGAGGGCGTTGCGCCAGGAGGGCTTCTGGAAGGCGAGGGCGCCCGCGGCGAGGAGGAGGAACCAGGCGGGGGTGTCGTAGGGGACGACGACGTACTGGGTGAGGGCCATGAGGGCGTTGGCGGTGAGGAGGACGAGGGCGAGGGTGCGCCGGGGGGTGTGGCGGCGCAAGGCGAGGTAGAGGGCGAGGGAGGCGAGGAGCTGGAAGGCGGTGTTGTGGAGGAAGTAGGCGTCGTAGAAGGCGGCGGTGCCGCGGGCGTCCATGGCGCGGAAGCCCATGGGCTTGAGGGTGGGGAGGGGGTTGGGGTGCTCTTTGAGGAGGTCGTGGGTGCGGAGGAGGGTCCAGCGGCCGAGGACGCGGGGCTTGTAGACGCCAGCGGTGTACTGGCGGAGGAAGCCCTGCTCGTGGAAGGTGCCGGAGGTGTAGTTGGTGTGGAAGCCGTAGTAGGCGAAGGCGCAGAAGAGGAAGGGGGTGACGGCGACGAGGAGGAGGTCGTGGAGGCCGCGGGCGATGCGGGCGGCGAGGGGGCTCACGCAGGCTTCCAGGCGTGAATATTGATGATGACGTTGTCGATGTTATCCCGGATTCGATCGAGCGGCGCGCCGAGGGTGCGAGAGTAGAAGGCGAGGCGGTCGAGGAGGAGGGGGACGTGTCTGGGGTCGGGCTGCTCCGGGTCCACGCCAGCGGTGATGAAGGCGTGCTGGAGGAGGGCGCGGGCCTCCAGCAGCTCGGGGTCGCCGTCGTGATCGAGGATGGCCTCGGTGGCGGAGGCGCTGAAGCAGGCGAGGAGGGCGCGGAAGAGGCTCTGGGGGGTGGGGATGGGGAGGTGGGGGGAGGCGTCGGGGTCGGGGATCCCGGCGACGGGGAGCCCGCGCTGGGTCCAGGCGAGCATGCCGCCGTCGAGGACGAGGACAGGCTTGCCGTCGAGGGTGGGGAGGCGGCGCTGCAGCTCCAGGGCGCGCCGCCCGGAGAGGCAGACGAGGGCGACGGCCTCGGCGTGCTGGAGGAGCCCGCCGAGGTCGTCGAGGGTGTGGAGCGGCCCGTCGGGCGGGAGGTGGAGGTGGAGGGAGCCAGGGATGAAGCCCAGGTCCCCCGCGCGCTCGTCCGCGGAGCGGATGTCGAGGGGGGCGATGTGGAACGCCTGCGCGAGCGCTTCGGGGGAGATGCTGGGTTGTGTCATGGCCTGAAGCTCAGAAGACGAGGCTCATGGAGGAGCCCCGGGCGTGGTCAACGAAGGAGGCGACGCCGCCGTATTCGAGGTTGGGCAAGGGCGCGAGGTCCTCGGAGCGGAGCCCCATGATGGACATGCTGGTGGTGCATACCACAAAGGTGACGCCGCTGTCGATGGCGGCCTCCATGAGCTGCTCGACGCCCATGATCTTGTCCTTCTTCATGAAGCCGCGGAGGAGCCGGGTGCCGATGCCGCCGAAGTTGAGCTTGCCGAGCTGCTGGCGCTGGGGTCCGCGGGGCATCATCCAGGCGAAGAGGCGCTTGAGGAGGGGCGGGCGAGGGCCCTGCGAGGGGGCAGGCCGGTCCGCGCGGAGGAGGTTGACGCCCCAGAAGGAGAAGAAGACGCGGACCTGGAGCCCGCCAGCGGCGGCGGCGTTGGCGGTCATGAGGGCGGCCATGAGGGCCTCGAAGTCGTTGTGGAGGACGAGGAGGGTGCAGGGGCGCTCCTGGGTCGCCAAGGCGAGGGAGGGCTCGGCGGCGGGCGCGCTGCGGGGGGCGGTCGGGGCGCCGAGGCGGAGGGTGGCGACGACGCCGCGGGCGTCGGTGTGGAGGGCGGTGATGGCGGCGCCAGCGTCTCGGGCGAGGGTGGCGATGCGGGCGCTGAGGAGGGGATCATCGCCCTGGATGTGGACCTCCTGCCCGGGGAGGTCGAGCAAGGCGAGGGTCTGGAGGTGGGCGTCGATCTGGGTGGGGTTCATGCCGCGGAGATCGAAGGAGAGGCCCGAGGTGGGCAGCGCGGGGGCAGGTGCGGGCGCAGGTGTGGAGGCTGCGGCGGGCTCGGCGGCGCGTTTTTTGAGGGGTCCAGGCAGGGTGTCCAGGGAGCCGTTGGGGAGCGGGTGCAAGGCGGGCGAGGCGGGAGGCGTGGGCGTGGGCTCTGGGCGTTGGAGCGCCGGGTTCGTTGAGGAGGGGAGGCCAGGGAGGGTGCCGTCGGCGGAGACGCCTTCAAATTGAGCCAGTTCATTGAGATCCAGGCGCTTCGCGGCAGGCTTGTGCAGCGAGGCTCTCCAGGCGGTGCCCTCCTGTTGGATGGCGAGGAGGCGGACCTGGGCGGTGCGGCACCAGCTCTCGACGTCGAGGGGGAAGGCGGGGTCGTCCGCGAGGATGTCGAGGTGGGCCTCCTGGTCTTTGAGCTTGCGGTTCCAGGCGGCGAGCTTGAGGACGGGGGCGGGGCAGAGCTCGCCGCGGCAGTCGAGGATCTCTCGGGCGGAGGTCTCGGGGGCAGGCTGGCTGCGCTGGGCGGGGAGCTTGCTGGATGTGGGTCGCTGGGGTGGGGAGGCGATGGCCGCTCCCGGGAGGGCGATCGACTCGGGGCTGGGACGGAGGCCGATGCTGGTCTTGCGGGCCTCGGGCATGGGCGCAGGAGCCTGGGGTGCGGAGGCGTCGTTGAGGGTGAGGACGGCCTCGTAGGCGCCCTCGGGGGTGGTGGAGACCTTGAGGAGCCTGGCGCCGGAGGTGCGGCACCAGCTCTCGATGTCGAGGGGGAAGCCGCTGTCATCGGCGAGGATGGTGAGCTTGGCGGGCTTGCCCTGGAGCTTTCGGGCCGCGCGGGCGGTGTTGAGGATGGGCTCGGGGCACTGGAGGCCTCGCCAGTCGAAGGAGAGCTGGTCGTGCGCGGCGGTGGACATGGCTGTGCTCCTGGATCAACGGACGCTGTGATGGAGGGGGATCAGGGCGCGGAAGGTGAGCTGATAGGCGCGATGGAGGTCCTCCAGGCGGCGGTTGCGGCTCTGGAGGAAGGAGGAGACGGAGAGCCCGAGGAGGTCGTCGGTGGCCTGGAGGAGCGGCGCCGCGCCGACGTCGCGCGCGGCGCGCTGGATGAGGGCGCCGACGGCGTGGAGCCTGGAGAGGTCGCTGCCCTCGACGGCCTCCTCCAGCTCGACGAGGAGGGAGGGCATCTGGCCGAGGAAGCGCTCGATCAGCTCGCGGCGCTGGACGGGGGCGAGCTGGTTGAGGCGCTGGGCGTCCACGAAGGAGAGCCCCTGGAGCGGGGTCTCCTGGGAGGTGTAGCGCGCGGGCGGGGTGGTCTGCGGGGAGACCGGCGCGTCGGTGCGCAGGGAGGACGCAGCGGGCTTGTGCTCGCGCTGGAGGTGGTTGAGGATGGGCAGATCGCTGGAGAGGGTGGAGGCCGCGCGCGCGCCGAGGCTGCCGGTGGGGGGGAGGACGCCCTGGGAGGTGCGCGCGGGCTGGGCCGGGGCGTTGGCGAGGAGGGGGAGGGTCTTGACGATCTCGCGGGCGGAGGGACGGCGGAGGGGATCGGGGTCGAGCATCTGGACGAGGAGCCGGGCGAGGGGGGCGCCGAGGGTGGGGAGGAGGGGCTCGATGGGCGGCGGGGTGAGGCGGGGGCTGGCGAAGTGGCGATGGACGTCCTGGAGGGAGTGCAGGTGTCCGAGGAGCTCCTGCCCGGTGGCGGCCCACCAGAGGAGGCAGCCGAGGGAGTAGACGTCGGAGGCCGCGACCGGCTGGAGGTTGTACTGCTCGGGGGCCATGTAGCGGGGTGTGCCGACGGCGCCGAGGTGCTGGTGCGCGTTGACGCTGGGGGAGGAGGAGAGGCCGAAGTCGACGATCTTGAAGGCGAGCTGCTGGGTGTGGGGCTGCCGCGCGACGAGGACATTATCGGGGGAGAGGTCGCGGTGGATGAGGTTGGAGGCGTGGACAGCCTCCAGGGCGGAGGCGAGCTGCCCCCACATGTGGGCGATGACGCGGGGCGAGAAGGCGCGGTATCGGCTCAGGAGGTGGGTGAGGGTGTAGCCCTCGACGTACTCCATGGCGATGGCGGGGAGGCCGTCCTCGGTGGTGCCGGTGAGGTAGACGGTGGCGATGTTGGGGTGGTGGACGCTGGAGGCGGCGCGGAACTCCGCGAGGAAGAGCTTGAGGAAGGTGTCGCCGTCCGGCCGGGCTGCGAGGGCGGCGTGGGCGATCTTGACGACGGCGCGTCGCTCAGTGCCATCCTGTCGCGCGAGGTAGACGGTGGCGAAGGAGCCCTCCCCGAGGTAGCGCTCCACGGTGAAGCAGCCGAGGACGCGGGTGCCCGGGAGGAGGCGATCGTAGGTCTGGGTGGGGTGTGCAGGGCTGGACATGGCGACTCAGGAGCTGGAGGGTGTTTCTAGGAAGCGGGGGGAGTATGAACGACGCGAAGCGACTCGATGAGCGGCGAGAGGAGCTGGCGGAGCGCCTGAGGGGTGGTGTCCTCGGCGATGACGGCGCGCTGAGCGGAGGAGGCGACCGCGGCAAGCTCGCTCAGCCCCGCGCGGTGCGCGGCGACGGCGACGCTGCGGCAGATCAAGACAGCACGCCGCGGGGTCCCGTCCTGCCGCGCGATGAAGGCGGCGCCCTGGGTGCCCACAGCCAGCAGGCGCTCCAGGGTGAAGCTGCCGAGGACGCGCTCCCCCAGACGTTGCTGGGGCCAGGAGGTGGGGTTGTGTCGTGGTGTCGCGCTGGGGTGCATGGCGTGGTCCTGAGGCGTGGGACAGCAAGCGAGCCGGCCTATAGCTTGGTGCATTCACCATGCCATGGAACCCAGCTGAGGCTCCACGCCGCAGCGACGGGTCGAGGAGGCGACGCGACCTTTTACAGCCTGAGTGTAAGGTTACACAGTCCCACGTCTCACCCCGTGGCCGCGTCTCATTATGGCACACACCCCCTCCCCGTAGAGCACGCCGATGCCGGACAGATGCAGCGCCGCGTGCTTTCGGGTGTTGCCCTCGGGGCGGGGCCTCCGTATACTCGACCCGCTCGTCCGCAGCGCTGTGCGCTGCCCAGGAGCACCTCGCAGAGACACCATGAGCCCACGACGTCACGGAGCGGCAGAGGCGATGACGACCAATAAGCCGAGTCAAGAAGAGCAGAACTTCATCCACGAGCAGGAGGTGGCGCGCCGCAAGGCCCAGGAGCGCGAGCAGCAGCTGGAGGCCCTCAACGCGCGCGAGGTCGAGGGCGTGCTCGGCATCCTCAAGATCCAGGACCGCGAGCTGGCCGAGCACCTGGTGGACCTGGGCTTCGGCGCCGACACCGTCGCCGCCTTCCCCCTCATCCCCCTCGTCTATGTCGCGTGGGCCGATGACGCGGTCACCACCCGCGAGCGCGCCCGCGTGCTGGAGCTGGCCCAGGAGCGCGGCCTCGCAGAGGACAGCCCCGCGTACCGCTTCCTCGACGACCTCCTGGAGCGCCCCCCGCGCCCCGAGTTCCTCCACACCTGCGTGAAGGCGATCCGGCGCATCTTCGAGGCCAGCGGCGTCGCAGACGCCGACAAGGCCAAGGCGGACCTCGTCTCGCTCAGCCTCATGATCGCGGAGACCTCGGGAGGCTTCCTGGGGCTCTTCGGTGAGAAGGTGAACGAGCAGGAGCAGGAGCGCATCCAGGAGATCGTCGAGGATCTGGGCTTCGCAGACCGGGCCTCGGCCCGGGATCTGCTCCACGTCCTGAAGGGGTAGGAGGCGCCGCGACGGTCGCGGCGCCCGTAAAGTAGCGCCGCGGCCGCATGTGGCGTAAAGTCATCCTGGCTGCACCCCGAGCGCGTCTGGTTCAACCTGGCTGGATGCGCGCTCTCCTTCAGCTCCTGGAGAAGCTGAGCCCATGCGCGCGATCTCGACCCTCTTCCTCCTCCTCTCAACGCTCCTGACGCTGGCCTTCGGGGGCTGGCTCTACCTGAAGCTGGAGCGCGAGGCGAGCCTGCCCGAAGGCTTCTTTGGAGTGTGGGCTGGCGGCTATACGATCGTCGGCGCGGCGCTCCTCCTCTTCATCCTCGGAGTGGTCCTCCGGGTCGTCTCGCGCCCCGCCGCGCCGGGGCTCCCGCAGGCCCTCTCCACCCCGCCGGGCAGCATCCCCGAGGCCGCTGCGCCCGCCCCCCAGCTCGGCTCCAGCGCGACCCCGGAGCCCTGGGAGGCCCCCTCCCCTCCCCTCCCCTCCCCTCCCGCGCCGGAGCCAGCCGCTGAGGAGCCCGAGCCCTGGGAGCCGGTGAGCGCCCCCGGCGCGCTCGCCGCGCCGACCCCTGAGCCCGCTCCCCAGCCCACCCCGACCCCCGAGCCCGCCCCCGCGGTCGTCGAGTCCCTGGCGACCTCAGGCGGTGAGGCCTTCCGGGTCGTAGAGAGCAAGCCCGCCGTGCGCTCCCGAGAGCCCGAGCTGCCCTCCCCCCCCAAGCCCGCCCCCCCCACACCCGTGACGGCCCGGCCCGTCATGACCTCCTCGCCGCTCCCCTCGCTCCCCGCGGGGAAGAGCTTCGTGCAGGATCTCGCCACCGCCGACGTCGAGACCACCGCGGCCTTCCACGCCGCCCCCGAGCTGGCCGAGGTCCTCGCCAGCCTGACCAGCGACGACGACGATCCTCCCCCCGCAGCCTCCGGCCCCGCCAGCCAGCCCTCCGGCGTGGGTCTCCCCTTCGAGGCCGGTGACGTCGATGAGCTCTTCGCAGGGCTCGGAGAGGGGCTCCAGGAGGCCTTTCCGGCCGCCTCGTCCTCGTCGTCACGGAGCGCGGCGCGGGCGACCAACCCCTCGGTGCCGGCCCTCTCCCTCGGCGGGCAGGACCTCCAGGCGCGCCTCCAGAGCCTCAAGAACCAGGTGAGCGCGCCCCGCACGACCGCCCTGCCCGACGGCCAGGTCGGGAAGGCCCCACCCGCCCGCAACAAGTTCGACGTGCCGACCCGCCGCGTCCCCGGCCAGGAGATGGTCAGCCCCGACCTCCTCACCTCGGGCTCCGCGCAGCTCGCCAAGCCCGCCCCCACGCCCACCTCCCCCTCCTCCACCCCGCTCTTCATGCGGAGCGTCCAGGACATCATGGGGAACGAGAGCGGCCTCCCCACCGATCCCTTCGACAAAGAGATCGGCGGGATGCCCCCCGCCGAGGCCAACGCCCTCTGGCGCGAGTACGTCGAGGCCAACCGGCGCTGCAACCGCGACCTCTCCCGCCTCAAGCACGAGGTCTTCCAGGACCACCTGGAGCGCAACTACGCCGCCATCTGCAAGCGCTTCGAGTGCAAGAGCGTCAGCTTCAGCGTCAAGATCAAAGACGGCCGCGTCTCCCTCCAGGCCACCCCGGTCAAGTAGCAGCGAGGCGTCCCCCAGCGACAAAGCCAGCGCAATTCACATGAATTGCGCTGGCTTTGTCGTTGGGGGACGCCCCGAGGGCCGGGGCGGCTCGCCCCGGCCTCGCCCGCTACTGGAAGCCCAGCACCGTGAACGTGAAGATGTCGTTGATCGCGTCGTTCTGGTGGATGTGGTAGCTCGTGTAGATGACCGAGCCCTCACCGTGCTCAAACGCCATCAACACCGGCACATCCCGCTTGATCCCGCCGCGGAGCAGCTCGACATCCCCGCGCAGGTAGACGCGCACGTCGGCGGACACCCCCTCCACCACCGCCCAGGCCGGGTAGTCGAAGTTCAGCGTCACCCGATCCTCGCCCAGCACCGCCTCCAGCTCCGCGTCCGTCACCGAGGCGCCGCGATACCCCGCCGCGCCGCTCAACACGTCGAAGCGCGCGTTGTCGTCGCCGCTGAAGTCGATCTTGTCCGTGAAGGCCAGCTCCGCGTAGCCGTACTCCCAGTCGGACATGTAGATGTGCCCGCCGCTCGCGACATACTCCTCGATGTTGCTCCGGATGGCCTCGCGGGTGGCGGGATCATCAAAAACACCTCGAATTGTACTGCCGCAGTTCATGAATATAACATCATATTCGTTCATGCGGGCCAGATCCCCGAGGAGCTGGCGGGTGCCGTTGTTCTCGGGGTAGCCGTCGTAGCCGTCGTAGACAAAGCCCAGGTCGTCCAGCACCCGCCCGATCTGATCGTACTGCCCCGAGATCACCGCGATCTGCGTCGACTGGTCGAAGCAGAAGTCCCCCAGCGGGATCGTCGTGGTCTGCCCCTCGGTCACGACGACCTGGTGCTGGGCGCGGTAGGGGCCCTTCTCCACCGTCACGGTGTGGGTGCCGACCGGGACGCCGGTGAGGATGAAGTAGCCCTCGGCGTCGGTCTGGGTGAGGAGGGTGTGCGGCTGGCCGTTGCAGTCGGTGTAGCTGACCGTCACCGTGGCGCCCACCACCCAGTGATCCCCGCTGGGCGTGCAGACGCGCCCCTGGACGTTCCCGGTCGGGGTGCCGCAGGTGTCGGGGTTGGGGTCGTCCGGGTCGTCGCCAGGGCCCGGGCCGTCGTTGTTGCCGCTGCCCGGCCCGTCCGGGTCGTCGTTGACGCAGACGCGGCGCTCGTCCTCCTCGTAGCACATCCAGCCGGGATCTTCGCTGGGGGTGTCGGGCGTGGAGAGGCAGGTGGTGCGCCCGGTGTCGGGATCGAAGCGGCAGTCCCACTGGGCGCCGCCGCCGCCCGGATCGTCGCCGCCGGCGCCGTTGTTGACCCCCGGCCCGCCCGGATCGTCGGTGTTGGTGCAGGTCTTGACCCCGCTCTCGATCACGCAGCGCCAGCCGCCGCCGCCGTCCGGGGTGTCGTAGCCGCCGCCGTCCGGATCGCGCGGCCCCAGGCCCCCCGGATCGTCCTGACCCGACCCCGGCGTGCCGCCAGGCGTGCCGTCCCCGGTCGGATCGTCGTACTCGCAGACCCGCGCCTCCGCCACCTGACGACAGGTCCAGCCCGGCCCCCCGGTGGGGTTGTCTCCCGCCTGGCCCGGCGTGTCGTCGTCGTGCGGGTTGTCGCAGCGGCGCGTGTCCCCGTCGTTCACGCACACCCACCCTCCCCCGCTCGGCTCGTCATTCCCCCCCACCTCCCCGACGCCCCCCCCGGCGGGATCGTCCGAGATCGTCCCCTCGCAGTGGGAGCCCCGCGCGTCATCCCAGCAGCGCCAGCCCGGGCCGCCGTTGGGGCCGTCGGTGCGGGTGCACTCCAGGCGGTTGCTGCTGTTGTACGCGCAGTCCCACTGGCCGTTGCCCCCCTGATCGTCGCCCCGGGTGCCGTTGCCGCCGCTGGGATCGCCGTACCCGCCGGGATCGTCCTGGGTGCAGACCTGGTTGCCGTTGGCGTCGTCCCGGCAGGTCCAGCCTCCGTTGCCGCCGCCCGGCTCGTCCTCGCGCCAGCACGTCGTGTAGCCGGGGTTCACCTCATCCGAGCACTGCCACCCGGCCCGGCCGTCCGGGCGATCCGGGCGGGTCTGCTCGCAGACCTGGCCGCGCGCGTCGCGGTAGCAGCGCCACCCCTCACAGCTGGTCGGATCGTCGATCCAGTTGCACTGGGGCACCTCGAAGAGCTCATCCGGGCTGCCGCTGTTGCTCGCGGCGTTGTTGGCCGCGCTGCTGTTGGCGCTGCCGCTGTTGGCTCCGCCCGGCGCGCTCTCCTCGGCGCTGTCCGAGCACCCGGCGCCGCAGAGCAGCGCCGCGAGCGCCACCGCTGCCCAGGGGCTCCCCGCTCGACGGCGCCCTGCCCTCCTCCGCTGCTGCTCTGGGGTCCACATCACACGTCTCCTGCACCTGGGCGGCCTGTCTCAAGCCGCGCGTCCCCTCCGCCCTGCTGAAGGCCCGCAAGGGAGGGCGGAGGGTTGACCTCTCGATCTCCGCGAGCAGAGAGCAAGAGGCAAGCCATGTCTGCGCGGCGCGCGGCGCCCCCAGGGAGCCCGCAGCAGCCGCGCGGGCGCGGCGCGAGCCTGAGGCGCCGACGCCTCACCTGGCCGCCGCGCCGCGCCATCCTGTCACACCCGGCGGCGCAGCCCCCACAGCGTCACCCCAAGGGCCGCCAGGAGGCCCAGGAGGCTCGGGGCGGCGCCAGCCTGCGGCGCGACAGCGCAGCCGTCGTCGTCGGCGGCGCCGCTCGTCGGCGCAGGCTCCGGCGCAGCGGGCTCGAAGCAGACATCCTGCTCGCACGACCCCAGCGCAGGCGGGCAGCCACACTCCAGCCCCTCCCGGCACCCCGACGCGTCCATGCACGACGCGCCCACGCCACCCGGCGGCGTCTCGTTGTTGGCGTCGTTATTTTCACCGTTATTTGATGAGTTATTGCTTGAGTTGTTAGCAGAGTTGTTGGCGGAGTTGTTGACGTTGTTCCCTGCGGGCCGCGCGCCGGGGTGCAGATCGCGGGTGCAGACCAGCTCGGCCGGGGGGCCGTCCCAGGACGCGCGCCCTGGGGCGTAGAGGTCACAGATCGCCAGCGCGTCGTCGTTGGAGAGGGCGCGGCGGGAGGTGTCGCCCGAGGCGATGGCGGGGAACATGACCGCGCCCTCGACCTCGGAGTCCCCCAGGCCCATCACCAGGCCGATCTGCCGGGCGAGGACCGACTGGACGTCGTATTTTTCGGGCTCGCCCTCGGGGTCGGTGGTCCAGTCCACATACTGATCGTTGAGGGCGATGCCGAACTCCACGATCTCGCCGGTGTCCTCGTTCCACAGGATCCGGGCGCGGGCCAGGACGAGGGGATCGCCCTCCCAGCCTTCGTTGATGAAGGCCACCATGTTCTTCTCGTCGCGGAAGAGGCGCGGGTCGTAGTTGAGCGGGTCCTGATCCAGATCATCCACGAAGGAGAACGCCAGCTGCGGCGCCTGGTCCCCGCAGGTGACCGACGACCACTGATCAAACGCCCCGAAGATCGCGTCCTTGAGCGAGGCGAAGTCCACATCGGCGCTGCCGTCCGCCTGGACCCAGTAGGGGACCGGCGCGTCCGGGTTGAAGTGCAGCTCGACCTGACCGCTCGTGGTCCAGATCGTACAGGCCTCCGCCGGGGACGCGGCGGTCAGCAGAGCGGTGACGACGAGCGCCGCCAGCGAGACGATGCGGCAGAGAGGGCGGGGGCCTCGTTGCATGGGGGATTCTCCGGAAGATCAAGGATCACACAGGCCAACACGGACCACACCCCCCCAGTGTTGCACCTTCGTGCACGCGAGGCAAGCGCTCGCTGCGCTCGGCCCCTCGGCGCCGTAACCTCCGGCTGCGCTGCGCTTCGCCGGAGGAGCGGCGCCGGCTCCCCTCATGCCGGGAGAGCGCCAACAGCAAGCGAAGCGCGCCACCGACACCACGTCGCTGACGCTCCCCGCCCGCCCAGGTCGCCCGCGGCCTCCTTGAGGCCGCGCACCCGCCCACCCGTCCCCACCCGTCCCCACCCGTCCCCACCCGTCCCCACCCGTCCCCACCCGATCCCGTCGGTGTCCCCCCGTCACGGGGGGGACCGGGGGCGTTGCTCCAGGCTTTGCCTGGAGCTTACGCCCCCGGGGGGGTTGCCTGGAGATCTTCTTCGAGCAGGTCGGCCAGGGTGGACATGTAGAGGGTGACGTCCTGGACGTCGTTACGGCGCAGCTCGCGCTGGGGGATGCGCTGGAGGACGCGGCCGTCGCTGAGGTGTTCGAGGTGGGCGACGTCGTCGTGAGCGAAGCCGACCCGCTCCAGGGTGAGGAAGAGGTCCTCGACGCGGTGTCCAGTGCCATCGCAGTAGTCGCGGGCGTGATCGGTCCACTCGTTGAGCTGGAAGTCCACGACCTTGACGATCTC
>CAUJGC010000465.1 GCA_963169075.1 Myxococcota bacterium | reverse complement strand
TCCCGAAAAATGGGGGTCCGGGGGCGGCTCGCCCCCGGCCGCCGGAGGCACCCCACAAAAATATCCCCTCAGAACCAATCCCGGATCGCATCAAACTGCTGCCGGACCCACTCCGCGCCGGGGGCCTCAAACGTGGGCGTCTTCCACTCCACCCCGTTGAAGGCGAGCCCATTCTCATCATACGCCATCGAGCCGCTCGCCCCCAGCGGCCCCCAGGACCCGAAGTTGTACGACGCGAGGTTGTGGCGGAAGAGCTGCTCGCGGGTGAACCAGGTGTCGTAGCGGGCGTAGAGATTGACGTCGGCGGTCAGCGCCAGCGCCGTCTCGATGTTGAAGGAGGAGTTGAGCGCGAGGGCGCTCTCGCCAGCCGCGTTCTGCGTCAGATCCGCGTTGATGTCCACGCGCGCGGAGCGCTGCGCCTCGTCCTCCGGCATCCCAAGCCGCGCCCGCGCCTCGATCCCCGCGCCGCCGTCGGCGATCACGAGGTTCAACCCCAACCCAAGCTGGAACCCCAGCACCGCCTCCGCGTTGAACGGGCACACGAGGCTCCCGCTGAGGTTGGCGCGCTTGAAGTCGAAGCCCTGATCCACGTCCAGCTCCGCCTCCAGCCGCGCCTGATCCAGCCGCGCCGGGCCCAGCGAGGCGTTCAACGCCAGCTCCATCCCGCCCTCGATCACCAGCGGCCCGAAGAGCGGCACCCGCATCCGCGGGATCGGCGCCTGGAAGTTGTGCTCCAGCGGACGATCCAGCCCCGGGATGCGCACATCGTTCACCTCGATGCTGGGCGAGAGCTGCCACTGCGGCGACCCCGCGCTGGTGTACTCAAACGGGATGTCCACGTCGGTGTGCCGCATGATCCGCGCCGCCAGGTTGCCCGAGCCGGTCACCTCGTTCGTCGGCAGGCTCCACGTCACCTCGCCGGCGCCGCTGATCTGGAGGTTCCGGTTCGGGGAGAACTCGCCCGCCACCCGGCCCTTGACGTTCAGCTCGTCGTCCAGACCCACCGAGCCGCTCAGCTCCCGGCCCTCGCTCACCTTCAGCTTCGCCCCGACCTGCCCGCCGAAGCCCACCCCCGCCTCGCTCGAATAGCTCACCGAGAGCCCGCCCGTCAGCTCGAACTTCCCACCCGCGGGCGCCGCCAGCTCCCGCGTCAGGTTCGCGCTCATCGACACGCCGGCCTCCGGCGTGTACGTCCCCTCCAGCTTCACCGCACGCAGCACCGGGATCGTCTCCCCGAACCCGACCTCCGCCTTGCCCTCGTAGCTCTCCCCCCGCGACTTGAACTCCAGCGCCCCCTCCAGCAGCCTCCGCTCGCCCCGCGCGATCTCCACCGGCGCGCGCCCGTCCATGTCCACCACCCCACCCGAGCGATGGATCACCACCGACGTGTCACCCCCCAGCGTCACCCCCGGCAGGCGGCTCACCAGCTCCGTAAGCTGCGGGCTCCGCAGCGTCGCGTCAAAGCGCATCCCCCCCAGGTCCACCCCCACATCCGTCACCTCCACCTCGCCCAACCCCTGCGCCCGCAGCCGCATCGGCGGCAGCGAGAGCGTGTTCTCCAGGTTGCCCTGGCGGTCGAACGTCGCCTGGAGCCGCGACAGATCGCTCCCATGCGACCCGCTCACCCGCAGATACGGGTTCGTCTCGGTCAGGTTGATCCGGTAGGTCGCCTCCCCCCGCTGAAGCTCCGCGTCCTCGTTGTACGTCAGGTACACGTTGTTCAGCACCAGCCAATCCGGCTTGCTCGACACCGTCGCCTGCACCCGACGCGTCCCCTCGCCTTGGGACGACACCTCCCGATCCGTCACGTTCATCACGATCGGCGCCCCCTGGAACGAGAGCGCCTGCGTCGCGGGCCGCGCCGTCGCCTCCGGCGCCGCCCCCGCCGTCCGGACGTCGTCCACCACCACCTTCACCCCGCTGAAGTCCGCCCCCAGCAGCCCCTCCAGCGCACGCAGCGGCCCCGCGTCCAGCGTCTTCCCCTGCGCCTCACCCTGGCCCGGCCCGCCCTCCCGCGCGCCGCCCTCCCGCGCACCCTCCTCACCCCTGCCGCCCTCCGCCGCGCCCTCCCCGCGCGCGCTCGCCCGCCGGCAGCGCCTCCAGCCCCGCGCCGCCCTCACCCCCGGCGCCGCCACCCGCCCGATCTCCGCCCACGCCGCCGCCGCCTGCCCCCGCAGGACCGCCGCCGCCTGCCGCCACCTTCCCCGGCGGCACCTCCACCTGCGCCTCCACCCGCGCCCCCTGCACCTCCCGCCGCGGCGCCCCCGCCAGCGCCGCCTCCACCGACGCCAGATCCGCCACCATCGGCTGACCCGCCGCGAACGTCCCCGCGCGCCCCTCCTTCCCCGGCGCGCTGCTCCGCTCCCGGCTCCCCTCCACCTCCGACGCCCTCTCCTCGCGTGCTCTCGCCATCGCCTCGCCCTCCGCACACCACACCACGAACCGGGTGTGTGCCCGCTCGCTCTATAATGTTGTGAACTCTCTTCCGGACGCCGCAGCGCCTGCCTTGAAAACCTCCCCACGATAACACACCCCACCCCCCGCGCCAACCGCAATACGCCCCACGCCACAACACAACGCGCCTCGGCGCAGAACAAGCCTTGATCTCATCTTCAACCCTCTGCTACCATCCACATGTAACGCGGCGCTGCGCGCCACCCACCCAGGAGACTCCGATGACGGACCTCGCCTCCTCCCGTCCCCAGCCCAGCCCCTCCACCCTGGAGCGCGCCCCGGGCCGCGCCATGGCCTTCCTCTCCGGCGTCGCCCGACACCCCGAGATCGCCGCGACCCTCGCCAGGCGAGGCTACACCGACGAGGAGCACCGCCGCGGCTGGGATCTCCTCAATGAGGCCGGCGGGCGCAACCTCCCCATCCACCCCCCCACCCCCACCCCCAACCACGTCCAGGACGCCCTCGCCGTCCTCGACCAATGGGACGAGCCCAACTTCCGCCTCGCCAAGAAGGCCCTCGTCCGCGCCTTCCCCCTCCAGCATGACCTCCTCTTCGACCAGCTCCAGCCCGCCACCGGACTCCCCGCCGTCCTCGCCATCCAGACCTTCCTCGACCGCCTCGACGAGCTCGAAGCCTCCCCCCTCCGCGAAGACACCCGCGAGCAGGACCACGCCGCCCTCCGCCTCCTCGCCACCCGAGGCATCGACCCCGCCACGCGCCAGCGCCTCCGCGCCCTCACCGCCGTCGCCCGCTCCATCCCCCTCGCCCCCGACCCCCTCCAGGCCGAGCAGCGCGCCCAGCGCGACCGACTCCTCAACCAGGCCCTCACCGACCTCCACGCCTGGTGGGACGAGTGGGCCGAGATCGCGCGACAGGACATCACCAGGCGCTCCTACCTCATCGCCCTCGGCCTCGCCTCCCGCACCCGACGACCCGCCGATCCCAAGCCCGCCCCGGACGATCCCAACGACGACTGACACCTCCCCAACCCCACCCCGCGCTTCCCCAGCCACACCCCACGCGTCCCCCACCACCCACGCGCGTACCCCAACCCCCCGGCGCGTACCCCACCACCCCAAAGCATACCCAACCCCCA
>CAUJGC010000464.1 GCA_963169075.1 Myxococcota bacterium | reverse complement strand
TTATTTTTTGGGGGGTGCCCCCGGCGGCCGGGGGCGAGCCGCCCCCGGACCCCCATTTGGCCTGCGGCGCCAGGTAGGCTATGGTGAGGCAGCGAGAGGCCGGGGGATCGAGCACAGCACGAGGAGCGGAGAGATGAAGGTGGGACGCAGCGTAGCGCTTGGTTTGGTCTTGGGTATGGTGGCGGGGTGCGCGGTGGGTACGCCGGGCGGAGGCGGAGGCCAGGAGGACAACAGCGGCGCAGACAACGCGGCTCCCGCCAACAACACCCCGCAGAACAACAGCACAAACAACAACACAAACAGCCCAAATAACAGCACAAACAACAGCACAAACAACAGCACAAACAACCCAAACAACAGCAGCGCCAACAACAGCAGCGGGACCAACAACAGCACGATCCCGGCGCCGATCTGCGAGGGTGAGGCGCTGCGCTGCGTGGACGGCGCGACGCAGGAGCGGTGCAGCGCCGATGGGTCGGGCTGGGTGGCGGAGGCGTGCGGTGAGGGCTCGATCTGCGACAGCGAGCTGGGGTCGTGCGCGCCGCTGATCTGCCCGGCGGGTGAGGCGCTGGGGTGCCAGGACACGACGCTGCGGGTGCTCTGCAACGGGCAGGGGACGGCGCGGGTGGTGGAGCGGTGCGAGGGGGAGACGCGGTGCATCGGCGGCGTGTGCCTGCAAGGGGCGGGGACGTGCGCGGACGACGACGAGTGCCGGGACGATCACTACTGCCAGGCGGGGATCTGCATCCCGTATGGGAGCGGCCCGCGAGCGGAGAACAACCCGGGCTGCATCCAGGATCCCTACGAGGGCGCGTTCGCGCCTGCGGTGCAGTGTCGCTGGGAGGGGGGCAACGTCATCATGCAGCCGGTGGTCATCGATCTGGACGGGGACGAGACGCCGGAGATCGTGTTCTCGTGGTGGGACAACAACGATTACGCGCAGTCGTTTGTGACGGCGATCCGGGGTGACACCTGCGAGGTGGTCTTCCAGTCTCCGGAGCGCGCCCACGCGGAGTCGTCGATGGCAGGCGGCGACATCAACGGCGACGGCGCGCCGGAGATCGTGATCGTGCAGAGCGACGGTCGGCTGGTGGCGCTGAACAACCAGCTCCAGCGGATCTGGCAGAGCGCGGTGCCGGTGGACGCGCGGACCTGGGGTGGTCCTGCGATCGCGGATCTGGATCAGGACGGGACGGCGGAGATCATCCACGGCGCGGTGGTCTTCAACGGGGAGGACGGGTCGGTCCACTTCAACCAGGGCGCGCAGCGCTACGGGATCGGGCCGCTCTCGGCGGTGGCGGACGTGGACAACGACGGTCAGGGCGAGGTGGTGCTGGGCAACCGGATCTACAGCGCGACGGGGCAGGACGAGACGCCGCCGCTGATGGCGGGGCTGGAGCCCGGCCATGTGGCGATCGCGGACTTTGATCCCAGCACGCCGGAGCCGGAGATCGCGGTGGTCTTCGGGGTGAATCAGGTGCGGGTGCAGCGCCACACCGGGGAGGTGATCTTCGGGCCGTACGCGGTGCCGGGTGCGTACCAGTCGCCGGGGGGCGCGCCGAACGTGGGGGACTTTGACGGGGACGGTCAGGTGGAGATCGGCACGGCGGGGGGGAACAACTACGCGGTGTTTGATCTGGAGTGCGCGGCGACGCCGCTGCCTGCGGGGTGCGCCCAGCCGGGGATCCGGTGGTTCAAGCCGACGCGTGACGCGTCGTCGGGGAACACGGGGTCGAGCCTCTTTGACTTTGAGGGGGACGGGAGCGTGGAGGTCGTCTACAACGACGAGTGCTTCATGCGGGTCTACGATGGGACGACCGGTGCGATCCGCTTCGCGTTCGCGAACACGACCAACACGACGTATGAGAACCCCATCGTGGTGGATGTGGACGGTGACTTCAACTCGGAGATCGTGTTGCCGGCCAACAACATCGGCGCGCCGTGCCAGCCGGAGGCGGAGACGGGGGTGGCGCCGGGGTCAACGCGGGGGATCCTGGTGCTGCGCGACGTGACGGATCGGTGGGTGAACAGCCGCCCGATCTGGAACCAGCACACCTACCATGTGACCAACGTGGAGGACGACGGCCGCATCCCGCGTGTGGAGTCGCCGAGCTGGCAGATCTTCAACAGCTACCGCCAGAACATCCAGCAGGAGGGGAAGGCGCTGGACGCGCCGGATCTGACGGCGAGCGGGGGGGGTGCGCCGGTGGTGCGGGGCGGTTGCGGCGGTGTGGAGCTGCGGATCACGGTCTACAACCGGGGCTCGCAGCCTGTGGCGACGGGGGTGCCGGTGTCGTTCTTCGAGGGGGATCCGGCGCAGGGTGTGTTCATCTGCACGGCGCGGACGACGACGCGGCTGGAGCCGGGCCAAGGCGAGGAGGTGGGGTGCGTCTGGGCGGCGGCCCCCGACGCGGCGGCGCAGGTGACGGTGCTGGCGGACACGTCCTATGAGGGGGGTCAGCTGGTCAACCGCAACACCGAGTGCTTTGAGCTGAACAACCTGGCGACGCTGGAGGTGCCGAGCTGTCAGTAGCGTGGCACGGCGGGATCGATCTCCTCGGACCAGCGGTCGATCCCGCCGTCGAGGTTGTAGAGGCGTGTGAAGCCCTGCTCGGCGAGGAGCGCGCAGGCGCGGGCGGAGCGCATGCCGTGGTGGCAGTAGCAGATGACGCGGGCGTCGCGGGGGATCTCCTGGGTGCGGTGGTGCACGGCGCCCAGGGGGATGAGGTAGCTCTGGGGGAGCTTGCAGCGTGCGTGCTCGTGGGGTTCGCGGACGTCGAGGAGGAAGATCCCGTCGGGGTCGCTCTGGAGCCAGTCGCGGAGCTGGGTGGGTGAGATCTGTCGGAAGGCGGGCATGTCGGCGCTCCAGGGTTGAGGGTTCAGAGGGCTGCGGCGAGTGCTGCGGCGACGCAGAGGGCGCCGAGGAGGCGCCGCGTGGCGGGGGGGGGAGGCGAGGGGGTGAGGAGGGCGGCGAGCGCGACGCTGGCGGCGGCGGCGGCCCAGGCCCAGGGGACGAGGGGCCCGGCGGCGGCGGGGGTGAGGAGGCCAGCGGAGAGGGCGCCGCCGCCCCAGCAGGCGCGCTGCGCCCAAGGCGAGGTCGGGAGGCGCTCCAGGATGAGGCCCAGGGCGGCCAGGGTGGCTCCAGGGAGGCCGAGGACGCCCAGGGGCACCCCGTGGGGTTCCACGCCAGCGGCGAGAGCGCTGAGGGCCGCTGCGAGGCCAAAGGCGAGGGTGGTGGAGGCGTCGAGGAGGCGCTGGCGTCGGGGTGCGTCGGCGGCGAGCGGGAGGAGCGCGAGGGCGCCGAGGGCGATCCAGGGCCCGGGCAGGTGGGGTGGGGGCGGGTCGGGAGGCGGTGGGGGGGGCGGATCGTCCACGGTGAAGGTGAAGGTGGCGTCGGCCTGTCGGAGGCTGCGTCGGGCGACGTGCTCTCCGGCGGCGAAGGTGCCTTTGAGGCGGTGTCCTTCGCCGTCGAGGAGTGGGGTGGCGGTGACGCGGAGGAAGGCGCGGGGTCGTGCGCAGTGGAAGCTCATGATGACGTCGAGGTAGGCCTCGGAGGGGGTGAGCTGGTAGAGGTCGATGGCGTCGCGCTCGCAGAGGCCCTGCGCGCTCTCCAGGCGGACGTGCTTGGCGAGGTAGGCGAGGGCGCGGTGTCGGGCCTCGGGCTGGGTGAGGGCGGCGGGGGTGTAGGCCTCGGGGGGGCCGAGGGCGAGGGCCTCGAAGAGGAGGGGGGCGTCGAGCTTGACGAGGACGCGGGCGCCGTCGTCGGTGAGCTGGGCCTGGAAGACGCCGACGGAGCGGGGGTGGGCGTGCGCGGGGGCGGCGAAGGCGAGGAGGAGGGTGAGGGTGAGGGCCGCGCCGAGGTGGCGTCCAGGGGGGTGGGGGCGCATGGGGTGTGTCAGGCGTCGTCGCCGCCGCGGCGGGAGCCGACGTCGGGCATGAAGCCTCCGGGGACGAGGCCGAGGCCGCGGGGTCGTGCCAGCTCGCCGCCGGGTCCGAAGCGCTCGACGGTGCGTCGGAGGGCGTCGGCGTCGGGTAGCGGGGGGTGCTCGGCGCGGGCGCCGGGGAGGGTCTCGATGTGGAGGGTCTGGGTGGGGAAGGCGAAGGAGACGCCGAGTGCGTCCGCGAGGCGGATGCACTCCAGGAGGATGTTGTGTCGGTGGAGCAGCTCTTCGGTCCAGGAGGCGACGTCGAGGAAGGTGTAGACGAGGATCTCGAGGGCGTGGGGTCCGAAGGCGTAGAGGTGGACCTCGTAGGCGTCTTTGTAGATGCCGGGGTTGGCCTGGAGGATGGCGCGGACGCCCTCGCAGTAGGCCTGGAGCTGCTCGGGGGTGGCGTCGTAGGTGAGGCCGATGGTCATCTTGAGGCGGCGCAGGGGGCGCTCGCTCATGTTGTCGATGATGGCGTTGGCGATGGTGGAGTTGGGGACGGTGACGAGGGCCTTGTCGAAGGTGCGGATGCGTGTGGAGCGGAAGCCGACCTCCTCGACGGTGCCCTCGACGCCGGAGACCTTGATCCAGTCTCCGATCTGGAAGGGTCGGTCGAGGAAGATGGTGAGGGAGCCGAACATGTTGGCGAGGGTGTCCTTGGCGGCGAGGGCGAAGGCGAGTCCGCCGAGCCCGAGGCCCGCGAGGAGTGAGGCGACATCGACGTCGAGGTTCTGGAGGATGAAGAGGGTGGCGATGATGGCGAGGGCGGCCTTGAGGCTCTTGCGGATGAGGGGGACGAGCTGGTCGTCGAGGCGGGTGTCGGTGCGTGCGGCGCGTCGCTCCAGGTAGGAGGCGAGGGCGTCGATCATGCGGAAGAGGAGGACGACGACGGCGCCGGTGACGACGGTGCGGGCGGCGACGTTGAGGATCAAGGCGAGTCGAACGGGGAGGGCCAGCTCAGTGATGAAGGGGAGGACGAGGCCGCCTGCGACGGAGAGGGTGATGGGCCAGCGGGCGGCCTGGAGGGCGTCTTCGCCCCAGTTGAGGAGGTTGGTGCGCCGTATGAGGCGTCTGGCGGTGTGTATGGCGAAGATCTCGACGAGCTTGCCGAGGAAGATGGCGGCGAGGAGGAGGAGGGCGATGGCGAGGACCTGCCACCATGCGACGCCGAGGAGTCGGTTCTGGAAGGAGCGGGGGAGCAGCTCCAGGGCGAGTCGTTCGAGGCCGAGGGGGAAGGTGGCGTCGTAGAGTCGCGGGGTGGCGCTGACGGTCTCCTGGGAGAAGAGCCAGACGCCGCTCTGCTTGGTGAGGTAGACGGCGGGGAGGTCATCGGGGATGAGGGCGACCTTCTCCCAGCCGGACTCGGCGTCGCGGTGGTCGGCGCTGTCGGGGATGCGCTCGTAGTGGATGAAGTGTCCGCGGGCGTCGAAGACGGCGAGGAGCTGTCGGACGCGCTGCTGCCTGTCGGCGGGGGAGAGGCTGGGGGTGGCGGCCCAGTCGAAGCAGGCGGTGGCCGCTTCGGGGTAGAGGTTATCCTCCTGGAGGTTGTTGATGAAGGTCATCGTCGCCTGACGCGGCGTGGCGCAGGAGACATAGGGCTCGGCGCTGACGGGTCGCGTCGGGAGGAGGAGGGCGAGGGCAGCCAGGGCGCCCGCCAGGAGGAGGCGGGCGCCGGGTCGTATGCGGGTGGGGTGCGGCATGGTCTTCCTCGGCGTCGCCGGGTGCCAGGCCCGGCGTGGCTCAGCGGGGGTCTGGGGCGAGGACAGCGGGCCAGCGGACGGCTGCATACTCGGGGTGTCGGTGCCCGAGGTCGGCGCGGATGTGGACGCGGAGGACGCGGATGACGTCCTCGGCCTGCTCGATGGCGCGGATGCGTCGGGAGACGGAGCGGGAGTAGTCCTCGCGTGCTCGGACGCTCTCGCTGAGGGTGCGCGCGCTCTTGTCGAGGTGTGTGTTGAGGGCCTCGACGAAGCTCTGGGCGCCGTCTACGAGGTTCTTGTTGGCCTTGAGGAAGGCGAGCATCTCGCGCGCGGCGCTCTCCATGGCGTCCATGTCGAGGTAGTCCACGGGGTGTGTGGGGTAGCCCTGGGCGCCGACGAGGGCCAGCTGCTGCTGGGCTTCTTTGTAGGCGCGGTGGAGCTTCTTGAGGTGTGTCTGGGAGGTGAACTCGCCGTTGCGCCAGTCGAGGTAGTGCTGGTCGGTCTCCTGGATGGCGTCCTTGAGGAGATCGATGGAGGCGCGCACGGAGCGACCGTAGTCCTTGACGTAGGGCTTGGAGGGGTTTTTGTCGATGAACGGGAGGAGGGTGTTGAGGCAGTCCTCCAGCTCGAACATGTTGACGTTGGCCATGGTGCCGCTCCTGCGGGAAGGGTGGTGCGGGGGCGCAGTCCTCAGGCGCCGCCCGAGCGCGGGACGTATCTACTCCAGCGCGTCCGGGGTGTCAACGCCGGGCGTCGGCGCGGGGGTCGGCGCGGGGTGATGTTGGGAAAGATCGGCGGGCGGCGCAACCGGTGCGGCGAGCGGCCGATAACAGGAGCGAGGCGCGCGTGTGGCGCGCGCTGGAGACGCCACCGGCAGCTCTTCGCAAGGTTCGATTCGTATGACGTCAACCGGTCCGGTCCTCCGTTCGCAGGTCGCGTCGGCTGCTGCGCGTGCCCCGCCTGGGCGCGTGAGGTGTGGGTGGCGTCTTCAGCGCGCGCGACAAAAAACGTGTCCGCTCCTGATCCGGGGTGATGTCCAAGCGGCAGAGGCTCGCAGCGGGGCCAGGGACCCAGCGCGGTGCGTCGTATGTCCTCTCTAAAGAGGGCTGGCGTTGCGCGCGGGGTTGGTGTACTAAGCGGGTCGCCGCGGTGCAGATGGTCGAGATATCACTTGACAAATTCTGTGCGACCTGAC
Organism: Myxococcota bacterium; assembly: GCA_963169075.1. Taxonomy (GTDB): domain Bacteria; phylum Myxococcota_A; class Bradymonadia; order Bradymonadales; genus CAUJGC01. The sequence continues at coordinate 28,640 of CAUJGC010000464.1, read as the reverse complement.
TACGTTCTGCGGCTGTTTTAGTCGGTCTAGACAAGCGCCCTGCGCCCTCTCAGCGCTGCGGCACACGTCGAAACCCGGGTGGTGGCCGAGCCACCATAGACACGTAAGAGGAGACCCTGGATGAAGCGTTCCATCCTGATTTCGATCATTCTTTCGCTGTGCACCTTCGCCTTCATCGGCTGCAAGACCGAGGAGAAGAAGGAAGAGGAGAAGCCTGCGGCCGAGACCGAGAAGCCCGAGGAGAAGGCTGAGGAGCCTGAGGAGAAGGCTGAGGAGCCCGAGGAGAAGGCTGAGGAGAAGGCCGAGGAGAAGGCCGAGGAGCCTGCCGAGGAGAAGAAGGAGGAGGAGCAGGCGGCTGCCCCGGTGGAGCCCGGCAAGATCCCCTTCGAGTACCCGACGGTGGCGACGACGGCGAAGGCGGGCGAGTTCGTGCTGGCGCCGCCGCGCGAGTGGATCGACAAGGGCTTTGAGAAGGGCGGCGACAAGACGACCTTCATCTTCTACTCGGCGGAGATGGTGGAGCCGGGCGAGATCGAGTCCACGCTGAAGAAGATCGGCAAGGACGAGAAGGTCCCCAACTCGATGATCATCCCGCTCCCGAAGGGCGGCAAGGCCAAGAAGGGCGACGTGGTCCTGACCTGGTGGCAGAGCGGCTCGGGGATGAAGCGCGGCTATGTGGTGGGCGGCACGGACACCGAGCCGGTCATCCGCTACCTCGACGCGGACCTGGACAACCCCTCCGGGCTGGGCACCAAGGAGGAGAAGCTGAAGCCTGACTCCTTCGTCGTGCTCTCCAACGCGATGGAGCCCGGCACCACGGTCGCGATCAAGAACGGCAGCAACTACAGCCACGGCCAGGTGGTCAACGTGGCCGGCGAGCAGGTCCTGACGGTCGGCTTCGCGGGTCGCGTGAGCGTCTCCAAGAAGGAGGACGTCGTGGCCCTGCCGGTGAAGCCCTCGGTGAAGAAGGGCGACAGCGTGTGGATCCCCTACATCGGCAGCTACCGCAGCGCGACGGTGGAGAAGGTGGACGCGGCGATCGGTCGCGTGTTCGTGAAGTTCGAGTTCGCTGGCAAGGAGAAGGAGTACGCCGTGGCCTTCGGTGACGTGGCGCCTTCGCTGAGCGGCGAGGTCCCGACCGAGATCGCGAAGAAGGACGAGCCGAAGAAGGAGGTGACTCCCTCCGGCGTGTTCAAGGGCGGCGTCACCGGCACCACGGGCATCAAGGGTGAGGTGATGATCTCGATCAAGGGCGACAAGTTCACGGGCAACCTGAAGGGCACCCGCGGCGCCGACGAGAAGTTTGTGACGGGCCTCTCGGGCGGCTTCAAGGGCGGCGCCCTGAGCGGCAACGGCTCGAACAAGAACACGAACCTGACCCTGACGGGCAAGGCGATCAACCCCAAGAAGCTCCAGGGGCAGATCAACGGCGACGTCAACGGCAAGGCCGCGAAGATGACCTTCACCGCGGAGCAGTGATCCGCAGCGTCGGGGGGGGCGCCCCCTGACGTGTGATGCATCAGAAAACCGTGCAAATCCAATCGGATTTGCACGGTTTTCTACTTTTTTGAGCTTGCAGCGCCGTCAGGCGGCGCCGCGCGCCTCGGGGCGGCGGGTGCGGAGGTAGAGGAGCGCGAAGACGACGATGCCCAGGAGCGCGAGGGCCTGCCCCATGTTGAAGGGGCCGACGACCTGCGGGGCGTTGCCGGGCTGCCGGAGCAGCTCCAGGAGGAAGCGGCCCGCCAGCCAGAGGAGGCCAGTGCCGAGGGCGCGCTGCCCGGGTCGGTCCCCGAAGAGGTGGGGACGCCGCCAGGCCAGGAGGAAGACGGCGACGCACCAGACGGCGAGGTAGATGGGGAAGGGGTGGACCGGGAGGGAGAGGCGGTCGCTGCGCTCGATCCAGTCCTCGCCGTAGTGGTGGAGCCAGACCGAGGAGCGGTAGGGGTAGCGCACCGACCAGGGCAGGTCGGAGGGGGTGCCGTAGTCGCAGCCGCGCATGAGGCAGCCCACCCGGGCGAAGGCGATGCCGAAGAGCCCCGGCGGGAGCATCACGTCGGCCAGACGCCAGAGCGGGAGCCTGAGGAGCCAGGCGGCGAGCGCGGCGCCGAGGGCGCCGCCCGCCAGCGCGCCGAAGCTGGTGGCGCCGCCGCGGTAGGGGTCGATGAGGAGGTAGGGCTCCTTGAGGACCGCCTCGTAGCTGGTGATGGCCCAGAAGACGCGGGCCATGCCCGAGCCGACCAGCGCCGCCGCGCCGCCTGCCAGCGCGACGCGCCACCAGCTCAGGCCCTCGCGGCGTCCCCAGAGCATGGCGATCAGCACCGCGAGGAGGCCTCCCAGGGAGGAGAGGACGGGCTGATCCGGGAAGAGCAGCGCCGCCCAGGTCTCCCCGAAGATCGCGTTGGCCCACTCAAGAATTCGACCGCGCACGGGTGCTCCGTATGAGGAGGCGCCGACGGCCGCCGGGGGCGGCGCCCCCGGCTGCCGTCAATAGGTGCCCTGGACGCGGAAGAAGAAGCCTCCGACGTCGCGGTTGAGATCGCTCAGCTCGTCGTCGCTGAAGCGGGTGAAGTTGTAGCCGATGCCCAGGCGAGCGTACTCGGCCAGGATGTAGCTCAGCTCAAGCAGGGCGCCGTGCTTGACGTCCTGGGAGAGCGAGTTGGTCAGGAAGCGATACTCCAGGCTGGCGTCGAAGGTGTCCGTCAGGTGGTAGTTGAGGCGGTTGATCCAGAGCCAGGTGTCGGACTCGACCTCGGGGAGGTCGTCGTAGCGCACCGCGGCGCGCTTCCAGGCGAGCTTCTCGACGAGCTGGAGCCTGAAGGGCAGCTCGATGATCGGGACCAGGCTGACGACGTGGGCCGCCTGGCGCTCCTCGCGGAGGCCGGTGAGGCTCACGGGGCGCAGATCCTCCACATAGGAGTACTTGAGGAGGACGTTGAGGTGATCCCAGTGGATCGGGCGCAGCGCGTAGCCGAAGCTCAGGAGCAGGTGGCTGCTCTCCTCCAGGTTGAAGGTGAGGTTCTCGGTGGTGGCGTAGTCGAACTTCGCCAGGAGGTTGTGATCCTCCCAGAAGGTCAGGACGAGGTTGTTGGTGGTCACCAGCTGGAGCTTGTCCTGGCCCCCCGCGAAGTTGTCGCGGCAGAAGTCCGGGTTGGCGTAGACGCCGTCCCCGAAGCAGGGGTTGTTCTGCGGGAAGCGGGCGTCGCCCTCGTCGTAGCGCAGCTCCAGCTTCTGGCTGAACTTGAGGCTGCGCGGCAGCAGGAGCTCGTACCCGATGCTCCCCACGTCGCGGCTCTGCTCGCCCACGGTGGACGCCGCGACGGTCTGGCTGTGCTCGTAGGCCACGTCCAGCGTCAGGCCGTCCATGAGCTTGAAGCCCTTGCCGATGCCGATGACGGCGCGGCTCCGGTCCCCGATCATGCCGGTGTCCACCTGATACTCGGAGTAGAGGCGCCCGGAGGAGCCCGCGAAGCGCTGCTCGCCGCCCACCACGCTGGTGGTGCTGACGCCGCTGTTGTCCTCGCGGGTCTGGATCCGCTCGCGGAGGTAGAGGTTGGTGTTCTCGGTCAGCGCCGTGGTCAGGCCCAGCTGGGTGGCGTTCTCGCCGTTCCAGCGCAGCGACTCGATGACCTCCGCCGACCAGTCCTCAAAGAATCGGTAGGAGAGGCCCAGGTCGGTCTGGAGACGATCGGAGAGCTCGTTGTAGAGGCGCTCGTCGCCCTCCACCACGAACTGCTGCCCGATGAACCCTGAGAGGTTCGGCGTGAAGCGGTACGTCACCCGCTCCCCGAGGGTGTGGCTGCTCGCCCCGCCCGCGAGGGTGTTGTCGTCGAAGAAGGTGCGGTTGTACTCGCTGGTCAGCGAGAGCGACTCGCCCTGGTAGACGTGCTGGAGCGTCGTGATCTGGCGCTCCAGCAGGCGCGTCGCCTCCGGGTTGGGGCTCTGGAGGTCGTCCACCGTCGAGATCACCCCGTCGTGGCGCAGCCGCAGCCGGTTGGAGGCCGTGATCCGCCACATCGCCTCGCCGCCAAACTTGTCCTGCCCCTGCTCCAGGATGGTGCCGTTGCTGTAGAAGTTGGGCGTCGTCGTTTGGAAATATGACGAAATGCTAAGGAATTCTTCCATTTTTTCATCATAGAAGAGATCCCCAAGCTCCACCTTCCCCTTCACCGCCCAGGCCTCGCCTGAGGCGGTGCTCCCGTCGCGGCGCGAGGAGGTGTCGAAGGTCAAGCCGCCGTCTGCCGAGAAGAAGCTCGCCACGTCGAACGACTCGCTCGCCGTGTACTCCACGTCGACGCGGGTCCGCTCGGTGTACTTGGCCCCGGCCTCGACCGACCAGAGACGGTAGGCCGGGGCGCCGCCCTGGCCGCGGCCCTCCTCGACGTAGCCCGCGCCGACGCTCACCGTGTCGAAGAGCGTCTCGCGGACCTGGCCGCCGAAGGTGGTCCCGGTGGGATCGCCCGCGAGGACCTCGTAGTCGTAGGACACCTCGACGATGACCGGGTTGCCGTCGAGCACCTGGCGGGTCGTGGCGACGCGGGTCGCCAGGAACTCGCCGCGGGCCACGCTCGGCACCGGCGACTTGAAGAGGAGGCGCCCGGAGGGGTAGTCCACCGTGTAATCCACGTTACGCGCCATCGGCACCCGCGCCAGCTCGATGCCGCTGGCCTCATCCCGGATGACCACCGCCACCTTCTCGCTGCCCTCCACCACGTCCCGGTTGCGGAGGTAGTAGAGCGAGCCGCCCGTGCCCTGGAGGAAGTTCCACGTGTGGGCCACCTCCAGATCGTCGTCCGACACAAAGGCCTTCACCTCGGTCTTGTAGTGCTGGCCGAGGACCTTGTTGAAGTCCAGCATCGCGCCGTAGAAGGGGCGGTCGTAGCGGAAGAAGTGGACGCCCTGGATGTTGGGGCGCGCGTTGCCGACGATCAGACGCGAGGCGTCCGCCTCGACCAAGATATAGAGCTTGCCGCGCGCGTTGATATCATTGGTTGACTCGGCGCTGTCTCCGAAGATCGGGTAGTACTGATCCGCCTTGATCGTGTCCGTCAGGAACTGCTCCAGCTCGCCCTGACGGGCGGAGTTGAAGTAGGCGGTGTAGCGATACTCGGAGAAGAAGTTGTCCAGAAACTGACGCCCGGACATGTAGCCCTTCGTGTAGACCTTGGCCTCGCCGTAGAGGAAGGCGCCGCCCGCCTGGGTGGAGTTGGCCGCGGTGAGGTTGTCCAGCTCGGCGCCCTCGGCGCCGACCGCCGTATCCGCGAACGCCATGAGGAACATCGCCCGCTCCGCCACCTTCACCGGCCAGCGGATGACGCCCGTGTTGCCGTCGGCGTCTCGCGCCTCCACCACCACCTCGCTCTCGCCCAGGGGCAGGGTGAGGACGTGGCGGAAGGTGCCCTCCAGGTTCTCGACGGTGGCGCCGTTGATGGTGATCGCGTTGGTGGGGTCGGTGGTGCCCAGCACCACCAGCTCGCGGCTCTTCAGCTCCACCCCCTGCGGCGGGAGCTGGACCTTGAGGTTGGCGGCCTTCGTGGCCGCCAGCAGGCGCTGACGCTCGGCGTCATCGCCGGAGGCCAGCGCGGCCTCCAGCTCGGCGCCGCCCAGCGACTCCAGCGCGCCGGCCTCCTTCGGGCCAGCGCCCGAGGAGACGGGCGCGTCTGCGGCGGCCCCGCTCTCCTGCGCCAGCAGGAGGCGGACCTGCGGCTGCGCCGCAGGCGACGAGGCCACCGCAGGCACCCGCACGGGGCTGTCCGCCCCGTAGAGGACGCCGCCCGCGCTGCCCAGGGGGCCGACCGGCGCCGCCGGGAGGCTGGCGCCGTCGCCCGCAGGCGCGGCCTCGGGGGCAGCGTCGGTGGGCGCGGCCTCCTCCGCGGGCGCCGGAGGCGTCGCCGGAGGCGTCGCGGAGGTCGGCGGCGGGTAGAGCGCCGGGACCTCGACGTACTGGATGGCCCGGGCGCCGTCGGCGCGCCGGATCTCCACCACGAGGCGCTGCCCGGAGTAGCCCTCGGCCTCGACGCTGAAGCTGCCGTCGGGCGCGAGCGCCGCCGGGCGGCCGTTGACGAAGGCCGCCGGGGCGAAGGTCAGGGTCGGCGCAGCGGGGATGATCTCGGGAGGGGCCCCGCGGCGAGGCTTGGGCTTGGGCTCGGGCGCGGCGAGCTGGACCCGGAAGAGGGCGGGCGCCGAGGCGCCGAGCTGCCCGTCTGCGGTGGTGAGGGTGAGCTGCGCGCGATACCAGCCCGGCGCCAGGAAGGCGCCCTGCCCTGCGGCGCCCGTCCAGCGCACGCGCGTCGGCGCGCCGCCGCTCTGGGTGTCGGCGTGGATGACCTTGCCGTCGGCGTCCAGGATCTCCAGCTGGTAGCTCGCCACCTCCAGCCCCGCCGGGGCCAAGACGGTGAACTCCGCGGGCGGGCGGAGGACGCCTTGATCGAGGCTGTAGACCTCCGCGCCCGGCTTGAGGGCCACCTGGAGGAGGCCCACCGTCGTGGTGCTCGTGCCGAGGTTCAGCGTCCCGCTCTTGAGGTCGCCGCGCACCGGGATGACCGGCATCGGCAGGAGGGCCGGGTTCGCGCTGGCGCCCGCCTCGCCCTGGAGGCGGAGCACCCGCGTCGCCGCCCCGCCGTCCTGGCCGCGCACCACGAGGATGAGCACGCCGTCGGCGGGCTTCTTCAGCAGGCGCGAGAAGGCGCCGTCGGCGCCGACCTCGACGCGCTCGTTGTTCAGCGCGACGCCCGGCGTGGGCGCCGGGAGGGAGGGCGCCTCCCCCGCGACGGTGGCGGGGCTGAGGTCGGTGGCCTGGAGGATGAGGCGGCGGTTGATCTGGCGCTCGCGGTTGCCGATGTTCGGCACCAGGGGGCGCGTGTCGCCCAGACCCTCCACCTCGACGTCGGCCGCCGCCACGCCGTAGCGCGCCACCAGCAGGCGCTTGACCGCGTCGCCGCGCTCGCGGCTCAAGGCGAGGGCCTGCTCGGGGCGGCCATCGTCGGCGGTGTGGACGGTGATCTTGATCTTGGCCTTCTTGCCGCGGAGCTTCTCGCCCAGGGCGCCCAGGCGCGTCTCCAGCTCGCGGGTCAGCTCGGCCTTCTTCGCGACGAAGACGTCGCCGCTGATCGTCTCGTCCAGCAGCGCGCCGCCGCCCAGGCCGTCCACCACGAAGGCGGCAGGCGCCGAGGTCGCCGCGTTGCCGTCGGCGTCCCAGACCACCACCTCCGCCAGATAGCCCACCGGGCCGCTCAGGACGGGCACCTTGGCGGCGCCGTCCTGGCCCTCCCAGGGGAGCGCCGCAGGCAGCGGCCCGCTCCCGGTGAGGAGCCGCGCCGTCCCGAGCACCTTATCCGCGGCGTCGGCGCGCCAGACGCGGATCGCCCAGCCGCGCATCCCCTCCAGGCCCTCCACGCGGGGGTTGAAGACCAGGGGGGCCTCCAGCTTCTCGCCGCGCACCGCGACGTGGGGAACCTCAGCGGCGGGCTCCGCCGCCGCCTCGCCGCGCGAGATCCACAGCCGGGCCTTCGCCAGCGGCAGCGGCTCGTTGTCTACCTTGACCTCGTAGGTGGCGGCGCTGCCGTCCACCTGGATGAAGTTCTTGCGACGCTCGGCGGCCCGCGCCTCCTGGGTCGCCGCGCTCTCGTTCACGTCCACCGCGTCCACCCAGTGGGTCGGGCAGGTCGCGCCGAAGTCCACCTTCGTCGGCAGACCCCGCGTGGTGTAGAAGACGCGCCGCACGTCGGTCGTGAGGACCGCGCCCGGTGCCAGCGTGTTGACGTCCAGCTTGATGAGGTGGTTCCCCGGGTTCACCGCCTGGAAGTGGAAGAGCCCGTTGGCGTCCGTCACCGCGTACCAGCCGTTGTCGAGGTAGACCCGGGCCCGGTGCACGCCGCGCTCCTCGGCGTCCAGCTCGCCGTTGGCGTTGTCGTCACAGAAGACCCGCCCCAGCACCACGCCCTGATCGAAGATCGGGTCGTAGGTCACGCGCACCCGCGCCAGGCCCTCGTTGGAGATCGGCACCCGGCCATCAGCCAGCACCACGCTGGCGCGGTTGAGATAGTCATCACCCGGCTTCGTATCGATACCAACCAGCAGTTGATATCGCAGCTCGATGACCTCGCCTGCCAGCAGCTCCAGCGGCCGCGGGCCCGTGATCTTCAGGTCGCCTACCGGGAGGCCGAAGGTCGAGGAGAGCGCTCCCGCGCGGGTCGCCTCCTGGCTGGCGACCGGCTGGCCGCCCCGGATGCGGCGCAGGCGCGCGCTGCCCTTCACATAGTCGAAGCCGCGCGGCAGGAGATCCTGGATATAGATACCGCCCACGTTATTGGACGTATCATAGATAAAGTCACGGGACGAGCGGTTGGTCACGCGCACCGTGTAGGTCACCACGTCACCGATCGTCGCCGTGCGGACGCTGGCGAACTTGTCCACCTGGATCAAGCCGCTCAGGGGGTCCAGGGGGATGTGGTTGTTGCGGACGCCCTCGGGGGGCAGGTCCGGGGTGATGTTGAAGGTCGTGAACCACGTCGTGGGGCCGCTCAGATCCGGCGTCGCGCTCTCGACCACCAGGAGCGGGTCCTCGCTGCTCCGCCAGATCCGCGGCTCCGCCGGGATGCGGACGCTGGGGAAGACGAAGGCCTGGCTCGGGGCCACCACCGCGATGCGGTAGACGTGCCCCGGCACCACGTCGAAGCGGTAGAGGCCGTCCACGGTGCGCTGGCCCTGCTGCCCCTCGGGGAGATCCTGCGGCGCCACCAGCTTACCCGCCAGCGCCGTATCGGGCTCCTCGTCCGCGTAGAAGAGCTGCACCTCCGCCCCGCTGATCACCTCGCCGCTCTGGGCGTTGTAGACGCGCCCCGACGGGTCGATGCGCAGGTTGCGCTGGCTCACCTCGCCGTCACCGACGCTGACCCCCTCGATCTGACCGAAGCGCACGGGCGCGCCGCCGGTGGGCTGGGTGAACCAGCGCAGCGTGTAGCGCCCCTCCGTGAGCGTCGGCAGGTTGTAGCCGCCGTCGTCGCCCGTCACCACCTCCGCCAGCGCCGAGGACGCCCCCGCGCGGAAGACCCGCACCAGGAAGTTGGGGAAGGTCAGATCTCCCGCCTCGTCGAAGACGCCGTTGGCGTTGGCGTCCTCAAAGATCAGGCCGCTCACCAGGCCCGCGCCCAGGACGCCGCCCACCGTGAAGCAGGCCGGATCGGAGCTGACGTTGAGGGTCCCCGCCAGCGCGCGGACGCTCGCCTGGTTGCAGCTCCGGGTGCCCTCCTGGACCTCCGCCTGGAGCTGCGTCCGGATCACCACCGTCCGGCTCTCGCGGGGCGGCACCGTGAAGCCCGCAAGCTCCAGGGTCCGGCGACCCGTGAGGGTGCCCTCCGGCGCGAGCGCCAGATCCACGAAGTCCACCTCGGCGGGCAGCTCATCCACCAGCGTGGCGTCCTCGATGAGCGCGTCGGAGGCGTTGGTGATGGTGATGGTGTAGAGGAGCGTGTCCCCTGGGGCGACCCGGCCGCCGTTGACGTCCGAGAGCACCTTGCCCACCACCAGCGAGCCCGCGCGGCTCCCCACCGGGGTCACCGTGGGCTGGTCGCCGTTGGCCTCGCTGCCGTCCGCGTCGGTCTTCTCGGGGGGGAAGTTGTCGCCGGAGAGCTCGCCCTGGTTGATGACCTCCGGGCCGCGCTCGGTGCGGACGCGGAAGCGGATCACCGGCGCCGTCCCCGGATCGATGCTCCCCAGGCGGGCCGTCAGCACGCTGCCCTCCACCGAGAGCACGTCGTCGCCGGGGGCGTCGGTCTGGGCGACCCCGTTGATGCTCAGGGTCCCGGACATGTAGGTCGTGTTGATCGGCAGGACGTCCGTGAGGACCGCCCCCTCGGTGGGGAGGTTGCCGCGGTTGGGGATGCGGATCTCGTACTCCAGCAGCTCCCCGACATCCAGGCGGTCGTTGCCGTTCTGATCCACGATCCGCGCGATCTTGCTGAGCTGCGAGACGTTCGGCCCCGCGCCCACCACCGCCTGCGTCGCGTCATCCACCGCCGAGGTCGTCGGGTCGTCGGTCACCACCTGGAAGGTGGCCTGGGCGCCGCCCACGTCTCCGCCGCTCTGGGCCGTGACGATGGCCTGGTTGGTCAGGACCGCCCCGGTGGGCGCCTCCTCGGACACCTCGGTGGAGAAGCGCACCACGGCGGACTCGCCGGGGGCCAGATCGGGCAGCTCCAGGGGGAGCTGGAGGAGCTGGCCGCGCGTCTCGGCGCCGGGAGCGGCCTGCCCGTTCACGAAGAGGCTCCCCGGGATGAAGCGGGTCAGGCGAGGGAGCGGATCCAGGAGCGCGACGCGGGTGGCGGCGACGCGCCCCTCGTTGCGCACCGTGATCTCCCAGGTCAGGCGGTCACCGGGCTCGACCAGGCCGCCGTTCTCGTCGATGACGAGCTTCGTCGTGTTGTTCAGATCCGCCAGGGCCGGCGCCTGGACCGTGATCACGGTGGGGTCCTGCACCGCCGCCGTGTTGGGGTCGTCGGAGCGGCGCTCCAGCCCGGCCACCTGCGGCGACGAGGCCCGCGCCTGGTTGGCGATCTGGAGCCCCGGCTGCGCGTCCTGGGCGATGCGCGCGGTGAAGCGCAGGGCCACCTGGCCGCCGGGCGCCACCGCCCCCAGCGCGCCGTTGGTCCCGGCGTCGAAGCGCACGAGGCGCGTCCCCTCGTCGAAGCGGCCGCCCTCGACCTGCACCTCGGTGAGCGCAGCGTCCAGGGTGTCCTCGACGACGGCGTTGTTGAGGGGGACGCCGGTGTCGTTGCGGAGGGTGAGGGTGTACTCCACCTGATCGCCGGCCTCGGCCAGCCCGCCGTCCACGTCGCGGACCTCCTTGTCGAAGGCCGCGATGGCGGGATAGGCCAGCGTGATGCGGGTGGGATCGTCCAGCGCCGCCGTGGTCGGATCGTCGCTGAGCACCTCCGGCGTGTCCTGGGCGATGAGGTTGACCTGGTTCAGGATGACGACGCCGTTGGGCAGCCCCTCGCGGATGCGGGCCCGGATCGTCAGGCGCCGCGTCTCGGTGGTGGGGAAGGCCGCCAGGATCGGCAGCTCCGCCGCGGTCCACGTCACCACCCCGGCCTCGACGCGGCCGTTGTCGCTGGGCTGGATGTCCTCCAGCAGCGCCGCGTCGATGGGGTCGCGGAGGATCACGTCCCGGCCCGGGCCGGAGCCGGTGTTGGTGACGATCAGCTCGTACTCGATGAGGGCGCCCGGAGCGACCGCGCCGCCGTCCACCACCCGGACCCCCATCGTGAGGGCCGAGAAGTCGGGCTCGGCGTTGACCACGACCACCGTGGCGTCGCCCTCGGCGGGGGTGGAGGGGTCATCGCTGAGGACCTGGGGGACGCTGGTGGCCGTCAGGCCCGCCTGGTTGACGATCGCGGTGCCGTCCTCGACGCCGCCGCGGACGGTGGCCTCGAAGCGCACCTCGCGCTGCTCGCCGGGCGCGACGGTGCCCAGGGACCACTGGACGGCGCGGCCGACCACGGCGCCGCCGTCTTGGGCCGCCACCGCCTCCAGGTTGGGATCGAGGGGATCGTTGATCTGGACGAGCTGGCCGGGCTGGGTGCCGTCGTTGGTCGCGGTCAGGGTGTAGCGGAGGCGGTCGCCGCCCTCGATCTGGCCGCCGTTGAGATCCTCGACGCGCTTGGTGAAGCGGGTGAAGCGGGGCGCGGCGGTGACGCGGAGGGCGGTGGGGTCGTCCACCTCGGGGGTGGCGGGATCGTCGGTGACGGTGGGCTCGGCGCCCTCGGCGCTCAGGGACGCCTGGTTGAGGATCCGGGCGCCGTCCAGGAGGCCGCGCTGGAGCGTGGCGCGGAAGCGGACCGAGACGACCCCGGCGGCGCCGGGGCGCACCGAGGCCAGCCCCGGCGTGCCCGCGGAGGTCCAGGTGATCGTATTCCCCTGGAGGCGCCCGCCGTCCAGCGGCGTCACCTCCTCCAGCGAGGCCACGTCCACCTGATCCGTCACGACGGTGCTGCGCGCCTCGTCGCTGCCGTCGTTCTGGACGCGGATCGTATACTCCACCACGTCCCCCGGCTCAAAGAAGCCGTCGCCGTCCAGATCGCGGACGGCCTTGGTGCTGGCCGTGAGCGTCGGCGCCGAGGTCACCGTCAGGAGCGTGGGATCATCCAGCGCGTCGGTGGAGGGATCGTCGGTGACCACGGGGTTCACGAAGCCCTCTGCGGTGATCCGCGCCTGGTTGAAGACCTCCAGGCCGTTGGTGAGCGGCGAGGAGAGGGCGGCGGTGAGGCGGAGGACGACGGTCTGACCGGGGGCGACGCTGGCGAGGGCGGGGGTGCTCTGGCGATCCCAGGTCACCTGGGGCGCCGCGAAGCGGCCGCCGTCGGTGGCCGAGACGAAGAGGAGGCTGGGGTCGAGGACGTCGGTCACGACCACGTTGGAGGCCACCGCGTCGCCGTTGTTGGTGAAGGAGAGGGTGTAGGTGACCTCGTCGCCGGGGCGGTAGACGCCTGCGGCGGGGGGCGAGACGGCCTTGGTGGCGGCGGTGAAGTCCGCCGCCGAGACGACCTGCGCGGTGGTGGCGTCGGGGAAGTCGGCGGTGCGGGGGTCGTCGCTCAGCTCGCCCTCGGGGATCTCGGCGGAGGCGATGCGGGCCTGGTTGGCGATGAGGGTGCCGTTGTCCAGCGGCAGGCGCACCCGCGCGGTGAAGGCCACCTGGATGGGCTGGCCGTCGGGGGCCACATTGGCGAGGGCGGGGATCTCGGCGGCGCTCCAGCGGATCGTGCGGGAGGCCGCGTCGAAGGTGCCCAGCTCCGGCGTCACGTCCACCAGGTTCGCGTCCACCACGTCGCTCACCACGACGTCCCGCGCCGAGGAGGTGCCGCTGTTGATCACGTCGATGGTCCAGCGCAGGAGGTGGCCGGGCTTGACCGGCTCGCCGGGGGCGGCGTCCAGATCGGTGAAGAGCTTGCGGCTGCCCAGGAAGACCGGGCGGGAGGAGACGGCGAAGACCGTCGGGTCGTCCTCCTCGGCGGTGTTGGGGTTGTCGGTGGGGACCGGGGTGGGCACCTCGGCGCTGGAGATGAAGGCCTGGTTGGCGATCTGGGTGCCGTCGTCGATGGGGTTCACGATCCGGGCGCGGATCAGGAGCGTCTCCTCGGCGCCGGGGGCCAGCGTCCCCAGCGACCACCGGGCCTGGCGCCCGGTGAGGGTCCCGCCGTCCTGCACCTCGATGGCCTCCAGGCCCTCGGGGAGATCGTCGATGACCTGGACCGCGGTCCCGGCCTGGGAGCCGGTGTTGCGCACGGTGAGCTCGTAGCTGATCGTGTCGCCGGGCTGGAAGCCCGCGCCGGGGTTGTCCTCGTTGCGGACGAACTTGGTGCTCAGAACAAAGTCGGGCTGGGCGCGGACCACCAGCGTCGTGGGATCATCCACCGCCGCCGTGTTGGGGTCGTCGCTCAGGATCGTCTCACCGGGGAGATCCACCGTGGTGACCCGGGCCTGGTTGGAGACGGCGGTACCATCGGCGGTACCGGGCGCGATGGTCGAGCGGAAGCGCACCTCGGCCTGCTCGCCCGGCGGGATCGGCCCGGCGAGCCGCCAGGTGATCGTGCGGGTCGCGGCGTCGAAGACGCCGCCGTCCAGCGGCGCCACGTCGGTCAGCGACGCGCTCACCACGTCGCTCACCACCACGCCGCGAGCCGGGCCGGTGCCGCTGTTGGGGAGCTGGATCGTCCAGGTGAGCACATCGCCCGGCTGGGGCTGCCCCTGGTTCTCGTCCACCACCGACTTGATGGCGCCTGCCAGCGCCGGGGTCGCCCGGATGAAGATCGAGGTCGGGTCCCCCACCTCCGGCGTCACCGGATCGTCGGTCCCCACCGGCTCCGGCGTCTGCGCCGAGACGATGAAGCCCTGGTTCCGCACCTCCTCGCCGTTGGTCAGCGTCCCCGCCAGCCGCGCCGTGAAGTCCAGCACCACCGAGGAGCCGGGCGCCACCGAGGCCAGCGCCGGCGTCGTCGCCGGGGTCCACTGGATCACCCCGCCGCCCAGCTGCCCGCCCTGCCCCACCGACTCCACGCTCAGGCGCACGCCGTCGACGGGATCGCTCAGGGCCACCCCGGTCGCCACCTCGCGGCCGGTGTTGCGGACCTCGATGCGGTAGCGCACGCGGTCGCCGGGCTCGAACTCGCCGCCGTTCAGATCCTCGACCGTCTTGGTCGTGCCGACAAACGAGGGCTCCGAGCGCACCGTGATGATCGTGAAGTCGTCCACCGCCGCCGTGCTCGGGTCGTCGGTCACGACCCCGCTGGCGAGGTTGTCCGCGAAGAGGACGCCCTGGTTGCGGATGCGCGTCCCGTTGGCCAGCGGCGAGTTGATCCGCGTCACCACCGTCACCTGGCGCGTCTCGCCTGCGGCGATGTCCCCCAGCGTCCAGCGCACCCGGCGCTGCGCCGCGTTGAAGGCCCCGCCGTCGGTGGCCGACACAAAGGTCAGGTTCAGCGCCACGTCGTCGTCCAGGCGCACGTTCGTCGCCGCCCGGTTCCCGGTGTTGGTCACCGCCAGGCGCCACGTCACCTCATCGCCGGGCTGGAAGCCGCCCGGCGGCGCGCCCACGACCTCCTTGGTGGCTCCGCTGAGGTCCGGCCCCGAGGTCACCGTCAGCACCGTCGAGGCCAGCGCGCGGCTCTGGGTCGGCGCCGCAGGCACCTGGAGCTGCGCCACGTTCCCGATCCGCGAGCCCCCCGGCGCGTCGTCCCGCACCGTCACGGTGAAGCGCAGCTCCACCCGGCTGCCCCCAGCCACCTCCAGCCCGGTCACCGTCAGGCGACCTGTCGCGTTCGCGCCTGCGGGCGCCGGGGCGAACGTCGCCTCCGCCAGCGGCGTCTCCAGCGTGAAGCCCTCCACGAAGGGCGGCAGATCGTCGCTCAGGTTGATGGAGGTCGCGCGGTTCCCCGTGTTCCGCAGCGAGATCGTGTAGCGGAGGCGGTCCCCGGGCACCAGCGACCCGCCGTTCAGATCCTCCACCCGCTTGAAGGTGTCCGGGTTCTGGAAGTTGATGCTGCTGGTGATGCGGAACGAGGTCGGGTCCGGCGTCGCCGCCGTCGCCGGGTTGTCCGTCAGGAGCGCCGCGCTCAGGAAGGGCGCCGACACCCGGCCCTGGTTCACGATCGTCAGCCCGTCGATGGACGCCGGGTCCACCCCCTGCGCGATCAGCTCCTCGACGCTGTCGATCTGGACACTATAGCTGATAAAGACGCCGCTGATGTTGGCAGGTATCAAGATGTCGCGCACCTCCACCCGCCCCGTGCCGTTGAGGCCCCCGTTGGGGTCGGAGCGGTCGGTGTAGGGGGTCGGCGCCACCGAGCGGAGCTGCACAAAGCCCGGCATATCGTCCACGAAGGTCACCGCCGAGGCCGTGCGGCCCGAGTCGTTCGGGATGAAGATGGTGTAGTTGATGATGTCGCCGGGCTCGATGCTCCCGCCGTTGGCGTCCTGGAAGGACTTGGTGGGCTGCCCCAGGGTCGGCGCCGCCACCCGGATCGTGGCCTCGTTGGTGGGCGTCGGCTCGGGCAGCTCCCGCGCCGTGATCGTCGCCACGTTGGGGATCACCGTGCCGCCTGCGACCCCGGCCCGCACCGTCGCCCGGAAGGTCACCCGGCGGTCGTTGTCGCCGTTGAAGGGGATCGTCCCCAGGCTCAGGCCCGACGCGAAGGGCGCCGCGCCGCCGGGGCCGTCCGCCACCGCCGCCCCATCCACGCGGGTCGAGCCGGGCACATAGATCAAATTCGAGTTCAGCGCGTCCCGCAGCACGACGTTGGTCGCGTCCAGGCTCCCGCCGTTGGTCACCGTGATCGAGAAGAAGACGGTCTCGCCGGGGCCGGCCTCGCTGGGGTCCACCGTCTTCACGGTGGCGTTGGTGCGGAAGTTGGGCGCCAGGCGGTTCAGGCTCAGGAGCACATAGCCCAGGAAGAAGGACTCGCCGCCGCCCCCCTGGAAGGTCGGGTTCCCGTCCCCGCTCCCCACCGTGATCGTCACCGAGCGATCCCCGGACCGCACCAGCCCCGACACGTCAAACGAGTCCAGATCCACCCCGAGCGAGGTGGTCGAGTTGAAGAGGTTGTTCGGCCACCCGCGCCCATCCACCAGCCGGGTGCCGTTGAAGTCCATGAAGTCAAAGCAGTCCGAGCAGCGCACATCCGGGGACGAGTCCACGTCCTGCGGCGGCACCCCGAGCAGCTCATCCCCCTCCATGGCGAAGTAGGCGAAGCGCCCCTGGGGCGGGTTGGCGACCTCGAAGCCGTCGATGGCAAATGTGTCGATTCCTGATGAAAAATCCTCGTCAAACTGACGGAATCCATCAAAAATTGTCACGTCGCGCAGGGTCGTCGCGTTGGGATCGGTGTAGACCACCGCCAGCGACCACGCCGCGTAGAAGGCCTGGCAGAGGTTCGGCTCGATGCACTCGCCGTTCTCGTCCAGCGTCCCGGGGCGCGCCTGCACGTCCCCCACCCGGACGGTTCCGTTGTAGTTGCCGGCGCTGGCGGGGTTGGCTGCCAGGAGCGCCGTCACATCGGCGCGGCAGTAGAAGAAGCCCCCGAAGACAGGCGAGGTGAAGCAGGTGTCGGCGGTGACGGTCCGCGTGACGCCGTTGGGGAGGACCAGGCGGGCGTCGCGATCCGGGCGCCCCTCGGTGGAGCCCGACCAGAAGAGGTAGGCGCCCTCGATCCCGGCGTTGCTGGGCAGCCCCTGGAGGATCGCCTGGCTCTCGCTCAAGAGGAACGAGTTGACCGCGGGCTGGCTCACCGTGTTGCCCATGAGCGTGTTCCCCACGCTCACCGCGTCCCCGAAGACCTGGAAGGTCTGGAAGCGCGTGTGGCGCACCCCCGACACCACCGCCTCCGCAGGCGCCGCCCACACGAAGGAGGCCAGCGCGGCCAGCGCCGCCAGCACCACCCCGAACGAGAGCCGACCCGGCATCCACCCCGAGCGACCCAACCAAGCGCGCGCGTCCTTGACCATGCTTCCTGCCTCGCTCTGCGGGCGCACCCGCCGAGGTCGTCGTTGACGCCGTGCTTCAAACCAACACACGACGCGGTCCCTGATCTCACCTCCGCGAAGCATCAAGATCCGTACCACGGCGCGCCGTCAGCTCTCTGACGGCGCCCCGCGACGCACCTGCTACTCCGAGAAGCCGCTCTCCCCACCGGAGGCCTCATAGCTGAAGCCCGGCTCACCGTCGTCGGCGTTGAAGAACTCCACGTCGTCCTGGCTTGTCAGCGACGCGCCGCTCACGCCGCCCGTCACCAGCACCAGGCCGTTGTCCATCAGCGTCGCCGTGTGCAGGTGGCGGGCGCGGACCATCGGCCCGTCCACAGGCACCCGCGTATAGCTCCCGTCCACCGGGTTGAAGGCCAGGCGCTCGGCGGCTCGCACCGGGCGCCCGTCCTCGCCGAGGCCGCCCAGCACCACCATGTCCTGCGTCTGTGGCAGCTCGATCAGGCTCGGCGCGTCCCGAAGCTCGCTCAGGCGGCCCTGCGAGGTGAACTCCCCCACCGTCACGTCCACCGCCTCGATCTCCTCCACCAGCGCGCCGTCGGCGCCGCGGCCCCCCACCACGACGATCTGGCGACCGCCGTTGCCCGACGCCGTGCGGCTCGCGTGCCCCACCCGCGCCGAGCGCATCGCGGGGCCCTCGCTGAAGGCCGAGCGCGCCCCATCGCCCACCACCGTCAGCACCTCCGTGCTCCGCAGCGGGCCGCCCTCCCCTTCGCCGCCCAGCACCAGGATCGTCTTGCCTGCGCCGCGGCCGCTCAACACCAGCTCTGCCGTGTGACCCGCGCGGGGCGTCTCCATCTCGATGGGCTCGTCGCCGGGGTTCAGCTCGAAGCGGTCGCGCTGCGGGTTGAAGATCTCCGCTGTCCCCAGCACCTCCACCGCGCCGTCGTCGATCTGGCGCCCCCCGATCAGCACCACGCTCCCGTCCGAGCGCCGCAGCGTCGCCGTGTGCCACGCCCGCCCGTCGCTCAACCCCTCGCCTGAGCCCGCCACCAGCGTCCAGGGCGCGCTCGGCTGGGAGGGGTCGAAGATCTCGGCGGAGGCCAGCGTCGCCAACTCCGGCCCGTCGTCCCCGTCCAGCACCGTCACGCCGCCCGCCACCAGCACGCGGCCGTCATCCAGCAGCGTCGCCGTGTGGAAGGCGCGCGGGAAGCGCATCGACGGCATCGGGAAGAAGAGCCCCGTCGCCGGATCGTAGAGCTCGGCGGTGTCCAGCACGCCCCCGTCGTCCTCGGCGCTGTCTACCTCCAACCCCTCCGGCAGCCCGGGGAGCGCCAGCCCCTCCGCCGCCTCCGTCGTGAGCTGCGCGCCGCCCACCACCAGCACCAGCCCGTTCTTGAGGCGCACCGCCGCGTGACCCGCGCGCGGCGACGCCACCTGGAAGCGCACCTCCTGCGGCTGGAGCGCGTCGCCCTCCCCCGTCAGCGCGGTCGCCTCTGAGAAGGTGTCCGGCGTCGAGAGGAAGATCCGCGGCGCGTCCACGCGATCCCCCGCCAGGTAGCGGAACGGCATGCTCCGCCCCTGCAGGAGCGGGTTCCCCAGCGCGTCCAGCCCCTCGACCACCAGCTGGAGGCGCTCCGCGAAGGTCACCCCGCCCAGCGTCCCGCCGCCGCTGCCGTAGGGGAACTCCGCCTGCGCCAGCACCTCGCGCCGCGAGTAGTCCATCGCCGTCAGGCGCACCGTCTCCAGACCGCTCACCGCCGGGATCTGCGCCCCCTCCGGCGTGAAGACCAGCGCCGAGAGCTGCTCCTCGTCCACCCGCGCCTCGGTGCAACCCGCCAGGAGCCCCGTCGCCAGGAGCGCCGCCCACCCCGCACGCACCCAACGCTCTGCACGCCTCCCCATCGTCCTCATCGCTGCCTCACGCTGACTCGATAAATCATGACATCATCCAACAACAGCTCACTCACCCCAGACACCCGCTACCACCGCACCGTCGTCGAGAACCCCTTGGGCTGCTCCGGGGCCTCCGAGTCCAAAAGCAGCGCGCCGCCCGCCAGCGCGCCGCCGACCACCAGCACGCTCACCCCGGTCCACATCCACCAGGACGTGTACCACTTGTCCTCGTCCGCCTCCGGCACCGGCGGCCCCTCCCCGACCACCGGCTCGATCGGCACCAGCGGCGTCACCACCCCGCCGCCCGCCGGCTCCACCGGCTCCACGGGCGTCAGCACGCCGCCGCCCGTGGGCGGCGTGACCACCGCCACCGCAGGGGCCTCGTCAAAGGGGTTGCCCGTGATCGCCCGCTCGGCGGGGAAGGCGAGCACCGCCGACGCCAGGGCCTCGCTCAGCTTGTAGCCGTCCACCTGCACCGTCGTCAGCGAGGCGTCGAACTCCACGCGATCCAGCAGCGCGATCCGATCGCTCGACGCCTCGTAGACGAAGGGCCACGCCACAAAGCGCCCCCCCTTCCCCTTGCGCATGACCACGAACGCCACCGCGCTCGACCTCGTCTGCTCCGCCAGCTCCTTCAGGTAGGGCGCCATCGACGGATCGACCTCACCGGCCTGGGCGCGGCGCTTGGCCTCCACGAGGAAGACCGGCCCCTCCTCGCCGCCCGCGTCCACCTGCGGCGTCCCTGTGGTCAGGTTCGCGGCGAAGGCGTCCACCTCCCCTTTGCCCTGCACTGTGATCTTCTGCGCGAACGGCACGCCGCCGCCGCCCGGAGGCCGCACCACCAGGTAGTGCGACCCCGAAGGGGCGGTCTTCAGCTCCAGGGGCGTCACCCCCACCGCCTTGCCGTCCAGCTCCACCGTCGCGCCCGCGGGCGTCGAGTCCACCTTCAGGACCCCCGGACCGCGCTTCTCCATCCGGCGGTGCTCTTTCTCGACCTGCTCCACCAGCTCCTCGGGGTAGTCCTCCCGGGAGAGCTTGGCGTCTGGCACCATGTTGGCGTAGGCCTTCAGCGCCGTCTTCGCGTCCAGATCGAAGCCCGCCTTCAGGAAGGCCAGCCCCATCCGAAGCTGCGCGTCGGCCAGCAGCTCGAAGCTGTCCACGCCTGCCAGGTTCTGCTCGAAGAGCTGCACCGCCCGCTGGAACTTCTTGGCCGCCCCCTCGAAGTCCTCCGTCACCAGGAGCCCGATCCCCGAGTTGTAGGCGTCCTTCGCCTCCTGGATCGCCGCGTTCCCCGTCTTCGTCCCCTCCTCGCCGTAGCGCGGCGCCAGCTTCAGCTTCGGGCGACCGCTCAGGCGCTCCTTCAGCACGGAGTCGATCTTCGGCGCAACCACCGAAGATACCTCACCTTTATAGCTGGCTGTGGGCAACGTGTAGAGCGTCGCCTCCTGACCCCAGGCCGGCGAGGAGGCGACCAGCGCCGCGACACACGCCACCACCCCGACCACCCCACGCCCCCACGCTCCTCGCTCACACATGGCCAACCACCCTCAACCTGCTCTATGCTCGGGACGCCGTCCGCGGCAGCCCCACACCAGCACGGGGGTGGGACCATGAAAACCCGACTCACTAGCACACCTTCTCCTACCAGTCAAAGCCGCCCCCGGCGGCCCTCACCACCGGCTCTCTGAGGACCATGCGCCTCTCCATCGCGACCAAGATCTTCCTCGCCTTCACCCTGATGCTCCTCACCTTCGGGGCGGTCCTGACCTTCCAGATCGTGCAGATGCGCGCGATCTATAATGAAGTCGAGCTGATCAACGCGGGCTACGTCCCGTTGAGCCTGGCCCTCAACGACCTGCGCAGCGACCTGCGCTCCTACAGCGTCGTCCTCAACGAGCGCGACGCCCTCGCCCTCAAGAAGAACCTCCTCGCCAGCCGCTCCCTCTACAACTTCCCCGAGCAGATCGACCTCAAGCTCGCCCGCGCCCGCGACCACGTCCACACCCAGCTCCTCCTCCCGCGCAGCCCTGACGAGCTGGCCTTCCTCCAGGCGCTCGACCGCGACCTCGACGAGACGCGCGCCCTCAACGCCGAGTTCAGCGCCACCTCCGACCGCTTCGCCGCGGCCCTCACCGCAGGCCGCACCGACGAAGCCGAGGCCCTCCAGGCCGAGCTGCGACGCACCGAGCGACGCCTCGCCACGCGCATCCGCGCCTCCCAGCGCAACGTCCGCGAGCAGATCGACCGCGCCCTCCTCCGCGCCCAGAGCGGCGAGTCCTCCGCCTTCGGCGCCGCCGTCGCCCTCTCCCTGGTCGCGCTCCTCGTCTCCGCGAGCATCATGTTCGTCGTCCAGCTCACCATCCGCCCCCTCTCGCTGCTGGCCGAGGGCGCCCGGCGCATCGCAGGCGGCGACTACCGACCCATCCCCCCCGTCCGCTCGCGCGACGAGATCGGCGTCCTCGCCGGAGAGTTCAACCACATGGTCGCCGCCATCGCGGAGCGCGACGCCGCCCTCCGCGATCAGTCCCAGGCCCTCATCAAGAGCGAGCGCCTCGCCGCCATCGGGGAGCTGGCCGCCAAGGTCACCCACGAGCTGCGCAACCCCCTCTCCACCATCCGCCTCAACGCCGAGCTGCTCTCCGACGAGCTGATCGACCACGGCATCCCCCCCGACGCCGAGCCCCAGCTCACCCTCCGCGCCGTCATCGAGGAGGCCGAGCGCCTCGGCGTCCTCACCGAGGACTACCTCCGCTTCGCGCGCCTCCCCGACCCCAACCCCATCCCCGGCGACCTCAACGCGCTCGTCGAGGCCGTCATCGACTTCCAGCGCGACGACCTCGAAGCCTCCGGCGTCGCCCTGCACCTCCACCTCACCCCCCACCTCCCCCCCGTCCTCATCGACGCCCCCCAGCTCCGCCGCGCCCTCCTCAACCTCATCCGCAACGCCCGCGAGGCCATGGAGGACGCCCCCAGCCGACGCCTGACCGTCCGCACCGCGCACCACCCAGACCACGTCACCCTCACCATCGAGGACACCGGCGTCGGCATCCCCGAAGCCCAGCGCGCGCGCAGCTTCGAGCCCTTCTTCAGCCTCAAGGCCAAGGGCACCGGCCTCGGCCTCCCCCTCACCCTCCAGATCATCGAGGAGCACCGCGGGCAGCTCCTCTGCGACTCCACCCCCGGCGAGGGCACCCGCATCACGGTCCTCCTGCCGACCTCCGCTTCCCACAGGCCTTGAGGCACCATGCGACGCCCCCGATACACCGCCCCCTCCTTCGCGCTGGCCCTCGGCCTGCTCCTCCACGTCGCCCCCGCCGACGCCCAGGACAAGGCTGCCGCCTACAAGGCGCGCTGCGATCAGGGCGACAGCCAGGCGTGCGATGACCTCGGCGTCCTCTACCACGAGGGCGCCGAGGTCCCGCAAGACCTCGCGATGGCCTTGAGCCTCTTCAAGAAGGCCTGCGAGGGCGGCTCGCCCGGCGGCTGCCATAACCTCGGCGTCATCTACACCCAAGGCCCCGCAGCGCTCCAGGCCCCCGTAAAAGGCGACCTCGCCTACGAGAAGGCCTGTCGGCTCAACTACATGTCAAGCTGCGCCAACCTCGGGATCAACTACGAGTTCGGCAAAAGAAAGCCTAAAAACATCAAAAAAGCTATAGAATTTTACAATAAAGCCTGTCAGGGCAAGGAGCCGCTCGCCTGCAACAACCTGGGGATCCTCTACCTGAGAGGCGCCCAGGTGCCCCGCGATGAAGACAAGGGGCTCCGCTACCTCGCCGCCGCCTGCGAGGGGGGCTTCGCGCAGAGCTGCCAGGAGGTCGCGAAGCGGCACTTCAACCAGGACGACGCCAAGGCCGCCTACTTCCACCGGCTGGGATGCAACGCCGGATCGGCGGATGACTGCAGCGACCTCGGCTTCCTCTATCGAAACGGCCGCGGCGTCCAGCAGGACCTCGCGCGCGCAGAGGCGCTCTACCAGGAGGCCTGCGCCGCCGGGAGCCGCTACGGCTGCTACAACCTGGCCGTGCTCTCCATCGACGGCC
The DNA here is from genome assembly GCA_963169075.1 of Myxococcota bacterium. Taxonomy (GTDB): domain Bacteria; phylum Myxococcota_A; class Bradymonadia; order Bradymonadales; genus CAUJGC01. Next base: position 5,733 of record CAUJGC010000464.1, on the reverse strand, counting down.
CCGACACCCCCGACAACAACGCCCGGATCCTCCAGCTCCTCGACCCGACCTGCGAGGCGGGCGATCAAGACGCCTGCGTCAAGCTCGCCGGGCTCCACCTCCTCGGGCGCGTCAAGCTCCGCGAGGACGCCCAGGCGCTGGACCTCCTCCAGCGCGCCTGCAACCTCGGCCAAGCCAACGGCTGCTACAACCTCGCGGTGATCTACGACGAGGGCAACCTCCGCCCCCGCGACCTCGCCCAGGCGCTCGCCCTCTACAAGAAAGCCTGCGACGCAGGCTCCGGGAGCGCCTGCTTCAACCTCGGCATCACCTACGACGCCGCGCAGGACGTCCCGCGCGACGCCAAGGTCGCCGCCCGATACTTTGAACGAGCGTGCAACCACGGCCACGACGGCGCCTGCAACAACCTCGGGCGGCGCTTTGAGACAGGAGACGGCGTCCCCGCCGATCTCAAGCGCGCCGCCGAGCTCTACGAGGCCGCCTGTGACCGCGGCCTCGCGGTGAGCTGCGCCAACCTCGGCAACCTCTACGAGCAGGGCCGCGGCGTCCCCGCCGACAAGGCCCGCGCCTGGACCCTCCACGACAAGGCCTGCCAGGGCGGCCACACGGCGAGCTGCAAGCGCTGAGCGCGCCTCAGCGCGCCCGGCGTCGCGGCTTGAGGCGCTTCCCCCCCCCTCTTCTCCCCTACATAGCGACCTGTCACCCGGTAGCTCCGTCTACGACGACGCTCAAGACACCTATGAAAAAAGAGTTGACAAGGGGACAAGGGGGGGGGGAGACTCTCTCTTGCGTTATCACCCCAGGTGTTAGCAGCTACGCGAGGAGTCCATGATCTACGATGTCAGCCAGCCGCCCTATTCGAACGAACCCAATAAACGCAAAGCCATCCAAACTGCTATTGAGGACGCCTACAATGCAGGCGGCGGGGTTGTGTATCTACCTGCGGGAACCTACACTATCAGCGCAGATAGCCCCTCGGCCTGGGGACTTCTCCTGAAATCCAGGGTTCAGCTTATGGGAGATGGTCTCGGCGCCACCATCATCAAGCTTGACACGAGCAACCCGACCACGCGACTCATCGAGACCGCCGCTGCTGCCACGGATGTGCTCATCCGGGACATGACGCTGGATCTGAGCGGCCAGGGTGACACCAACAACCGCCCTGTTGCACTCAACATCCCTCAAAGCACCCGCGTCCGTGTCCTACGCGTCGCCTTCACGACGACCTACAACGCCAGCCGTGGCTACGGCATCCAAGCCGCCCCCTCCTCGGGGTCCTCCTCACACCTCGATATTCAATCCTGCCACTTCCAACAACTCGGAGAGCAGGCCATCCGCTTGCGAGATAACGTCCATGACGTCCGCATACTGGATTGCTCCTTCACACGCCTCGCCTCAGGCACCCTCTACAAAGCCCTCTCGGCCATATCAACCTCTACCTCGGCCACCACGCTCTCATCGATCACCTTCGCCAACAACTTCAGCGACGCTGACCTCGATTTGGAGATCGCGGGCATTCGTACAGGCAGCGGCGGCTTCTACCCCGTCACAGACGTCCTTCTCTCTGCCAACCGCATTCCAGCCAACGTCTCCCTCAGCGTCGTCTCCAACTTCGGCATCGATCTCAACCGGATCGCCGCGCCCAGTGGCTACCCCATCGCGCTGACCTCCTGCCGTCAGGGCCGCGTCTCCAATAACGACATCGCAGCCACTGGCAACCACGCCATCTTCATTGACGGCAAAGCACCCAGCGGCGCCACCGCTGAGACGCCATGCCAAGACCTCCTGGTGACCCACAACATCATCACACAGGCCAACTCCGCAAAATCCGCGGTCTACGCTGAAAATTGCGATCGACTTATGGTCGTCGGCAACGTCATGCGCTATACGGGGAACACCGACCCGACCAACACCGGCCTCGCCCTCAACACCGGCAACAGCAACACCACCCTCGACAACACCACGCCGCCCGCCACGCGCCGCGTCTACCTCGCCGCTGAGAACATCCTGTCTCGCTTCCGCACCTCGATGAGCCTCGGCGGCTACAACAACGCAATCCAATCTCAAATCCTGATCGCCAACACGCTGGCCCAGGTCGATGCGGAGGTCACCACCGCGACCTCAGGACTCAAGGGCTGGACCTACAACCTGGATCGGGTCGCCTTGACCGGCTTCATCACCGACAACCACTTCGACTACAGCGTCGACGACTCCAATGGCCGCATCCCCAACACCCTCGCCGCTGGCGTCATGGGCAAGGACTCCGGCGAGAAGGAGGCCGTCGCACTCTACGTCGTCAAGCAGGCTCCGGCCTCCGTCCCTGATGACCACATCACCCACGCTCCCAACGGCTCCCTGCTCGTCAACCGCGCCGCTGCGGCTGGCCAGCCGGTTCTCTACGTCCGCGAAGACGATGCATGGGTGAGCAAATAGCCCGGAGATCTGCGATGTATCGGCCTCAACTTGACCTTCGCCTCCCGCTCACGCTGCTCCTCAGCCTGCTCCTCGCCTGCTCCGACCCCGATGAGCAGGACGAGCCCGCCACGGATGCAGGCAACCACAGCGCACAAGACACCGCGGACGATGCCCCTTCCCAAGCCGACACTGCCGAGTCTGATGACGCCAACCTCAACACCGACGCCCTCGACGCTTCACCAGACACCGAGCCCGACACCGCAAAGCCACCCGACGTGGGGAGCAACAGCGACACCGACACCGACACCACCTCCTGCGCCGAGCCCAACGCCTGCGGAGGCTGCACCGCCCTCACCGCGATGCCCGACGACCCCTGCGGCCCCTGCCTCGACGGAAGGCTCGCCTGTGACGGCACCGCCGCCCTCACATGCCAGGGCGGCTCCCTCAGTTGCCAGAACGAGGCCCTTCGCTGCGATGACCTCATCGACAACGATGGCAACGGACTCACCGACTGCCTCGACCCCGCGTGTGACAGCTTCGATGCCTGCCAAGACTGGTCCTGTGTGGACCACGACCTCGGCTCCAGCCTCGGCAGACCCCTGGAGGTACCTCCGCTGACGGCGCACCAGGGCTCCTTTAATGGGGAATGCCTCGGAGAGGTCCCCTATCGCGTCTTCAAATGGACCGCACCTTATGAAGGGCTCTTTACTTTTGATCTCACCATAAACGACAACTACCCTCATCCTGATGATTTTCCTTTTTTTATATTGAAGACCTCAGATTGCCGCTCTACATCAAATACCATCTGCTCTTTCTCATCTCAGGAGATACCCGATGGACTCCCCGGTGGACGACCTCTCGTAAGCGGGAGTGTGGGGTTCCGGATGGACATCCCTCTATGGCTTGAGGCCGGGCAGTCCATCCTCTGGGCTGTACATGAAGACGAAGCTATTCTGGGCGTTGTACCGCGATTTATCACAACAACACGCGCTGATATAGGTTTGATGGGAGAAGCACGCGATAGCGAGATAAACGTAAACCCTATAGGCCATGGGGAGACTATCGTCACGCTAAGCCCTGGAGAAAGAGAGCATAGTTATTCTCACATCTACAGCATCCATCGAGAGACCCGACAAGCAACCAATCTTGGACACTTTTCAACACCTCCAGGCGGATTTGGAGTATTCCCATACTCATCCATATTTGACATCAACAATGATGGCACATTTGACCTGATTCAACCTGGACGATTCTCGACCCCGACAGTTGAATGGTCCACCCGGATCTATGACGGGCCACCTCCAGGAGCTTCAACGCAGTGGCTCCCCTCCACAATCATCCCGTCTGTCCGACCATCTGCAGCCTTCGGGGAGCTCACGGGAGACTCCGTTGAAGACATTGTCTCCTGGGTCGTGGAAACAGATCCCTCCTCTGGAAATGTCACAAAGGTTGACTGGGCACTCTGGAGTAACACATCAGATTTTCTTGATTCTCAAACGGAGCCGACTCTAATTTTGGCAGAAAACGCCAGCATCAGTGACACCACTTTCTCTACTGCAGGTGTTTGTGACTTCAATGCTGATGGTGCTGGTGATCTCTTCCTTCTCGCCAAGCGAGAGGGGATCACACATGCCTTCATCGCCTATGGCCCAATAAACTCAGACTATCCATCTTTACAGGATCTTGGAGAGTGGCAACCATCCTATGGATTTCAGCAGAAGCCCTTTGAATTGGTAGACCTCGACTCCGACGGACGCTGTGATATTGTACTCAGCTCTCCAGAAGAGAACAAAGTACATGATTTCTATAGCCCATTCACAAGTATTTCACATGAAGAGGCCAACTGGACCCTCACTCCTGGCCCCTCGCTCTTTGCTTCGAATCGGGGCATCTTGGGATACAGCTTCGCGGCAGGTGACCTGAACGGAGATGGCTACCAAGATCTCGTGGTAGGCGCACCCGAAGGTGGTGACTCAGGTCATGGGGAGAATCAGCGTCTAGAAAACTCCTCCGCGGGAGGCTATATCCTGGTCTTTCTTGGCCCCTTTACCCCCCAAGGAGAGATCACCACAAATCTAGCAGATCTTTCCATTGGAATCCGAAATTATACCCCCACATATACTCCAGAGATCCTGCTTGGTCTTCATGTAGCCATCTCAGATATTGACTCCGATGGTTACTCGGATCTACTCTTCACTGAACCGCATAACTACTCCACCTGGATCTTCTACGGACATCAGAATGTAATCCGCCACTGGAGCAGAGTACGATGATCTATAATGTCAAGAATCACGGTGCAGCTGGAGATGGAGTAACGCCTGACCAAGGTGTCATCCAAGCCTTGATCGACAGCCTCCCCGCGAGCGGGGGTGTCATCTACTTCCCGACGGGAGACTATCTCATTGAGGACATATCCGCCGGAATTGAAATCACAAAAAACAATATTGAATTCCGTGGAGACGGTCCCTCCTCTAAAATATTCAGAGAATCACCATCACCTCTCGCCAATGACAAGTACCTATTCTACACTCCCTACAACGTCATGAGGCGAAATCTGAAGTTTTCAAATCTCCTCCTGAATAACGGACAAATTGAAGACCCAAATCCAAGTATCATGCGACTTCATGCCATCGATATCCGTGGTTGCCAAGGGCTCAACGTTGAGGGCTTGACTATCCAGAACTGTGGCGGCGATGGCATTCACATTTCAAGGAGTGGTGAAATATCAAACAGTGAACCTCTCTCCTCTCAACACATCATCATCCGCGGCTGCATCCTTGAGTCAATATATCGAATCGGCATATCTATGACTCACTCATGTTCCAACATCACGATCTCAGGATGCACCTTTAAGGATATTGATGATTTCAGCATAAAAATGGAGCCAGGTTCAACAGGAACAGACTCCCCCGAATTAAACGCCGGATTGGTTGTATCTCATTGTATGTTTGAAATACCAAGTTCATCTGATTTCAGCAGTAAGTCTATTGGCATTATAGGAAATAGCTACTTCCATCCTCGTCAGGCCTCCATTCTACATAACATTGTTCACCATGGTGAGATTCAAATTCACCATGCAGAAGATGTATTAATTGCTCATAACACGATCCACGAGCGCGTTGCTCCTCCCATGAGTGCTGAGAATGCCACAACTATATTTATTGAGGCCTTGTCCGTCAACTCGTCATGCATGAGCTGTTCTGTGAGATCCAAGCCTGCCTGATGGCGGCCTGGGCGGGGCCAGTCTTTCAAGCATAAAGCTGAATAAGTCTAGTGGTTTGTGGCCAAAGAGGCGCTCTGCTGCGGTGGTTCCGTCGT